>SCUL01000001.1 GCA_004297205.1 Patescibacteria group bacterium
GCCGAGACGTGGACGCCGAGCTTGACGCGATGTCCGAGCGCTTCGAGCGCGGCAACGCCGCGCTCCAGACGGCGCGGACAGAACGCCGCGATCGGCGCGGACGGAGAAACGATGCCGATGGTCATAAATCAAGCACGCGCGAGGACGAGAAGCGTATTGCCGCGGCCGACCACGCCCGGGTCGGCGTAGTGAGCCAGCTCGATCTCCAGAAGACGATCCATGGCGGCCCGGTCGCCCAAGTCGGATTGCAGCCGTTCGGTGGCGCCGTGGACGAACGTTTCCTCCATACCGGGGTAGAGAAAGTTGGGTCCGCCCAGCACCTTCACGTTCGTGAACCCTGCCGCCAGGTACAACTCCTCCAACTGACGGAGCGTGTAGCAACGCATGCTCGGCATGACGTCATTGAACCGGATCATGGATTCTTTGTCGACGCGCTCCAGCTCCGCCCGTCGTCCGGTGAGCAACGAAAAGTACAGCGCGTGGTAGGTGTTGCCGAGAACGGCGGCGTGCACGCCTCCCGGAGCCAGCTTGGCGCGGATTTCCCGGAGCGCGCGCTCGGGGTGCTCCACGAAGCTGAGGACGTTGTAAAACGACAAGCAGACGTCAAACGACGCGTCGGGCACCTCCGGCATGGATTCGATGTTCCCGACCTGGCAGCGGAAACGGCCAGCGTGCGGCGGCGCCTGCACTTTCCGTTCCGCCACCGCCAGCATGTCCGGAGAGATATCGACGAGCGTGCCGCTGACCCCGCTCTGGCCGCCGAAGAGCGCGTCGAAGGCGACCGTCCAGCGGCCCGTTCCAGCACCGGCGTCAAGCAGGCGGATCTCCCGTTTCCCGTCCAGAATCGGTGCGAGTTCGCGACGCAACACCTCACGGTAGAAGCGATCGGAAAACACCCAATACAGCTGCTGGTCGACGTCGTCGTAGGCCTCAGCCTTCTCCGCAAAGTACGCAGTCACGCTCTGGTAATGTTCATTCATAGGTTAGGGATAGGTACGCACTCCTTTCAGGCGCGGATAAAAGATGACGTCGCGGATGTTCGATTTTGCGAGCGCCCATGCCAGGAAACGTTCGATGCCCAAGCCGAAGCCGGAGGTCGGCCGGTATGCCGGGTGATCCCGGAGCTCGGCGTACCAGCGGTACGGTTCGACCGGGATGTCGTCCTGACGACGTAATGACTCCAGCATCTCCCCGACGTTGTCCTGCCGCTGGCCACAACCGACCACCTCGCCGCCGAACGAGCCCGGACGCAGGGGCGGAAAGACCAGGTCGGCGTTTTCCACCTTGTCGGGCCGGCCGGAAACCGGCTTTTGGTAGAACGGCACGCGGTCGCGGTCGTAATGCGTGATCCAGAGCGGCGTGCGGCAGCCCAGCATCTCCATGAGCGCAAGTTCACCGGCCGCGGTGATGTCGCGTCCATGCGGCGTCGTTCGCACCAGCACGGCGGCATCCGGACGACGGGAGAGGGTCGCAACAGCATCGTCAAAGGAGATGCGCGGAAAGCGTTCGACTTGGGCGATGGTGGCGAACGCGGCGACAGACGCTTCCGGCGCGTCGCTGACAGCTTGGATCGTCGGCCCGAGAACGCTGAGCATCTCGGACAGCCGCCGGACATATCCTTCGACGACGGGCATGACGTCCTCGATGCCGCCGGTCATCTCCGCTTCGCAGTGGTAAAACTGGTTGAGGTGCCGGGCGTCCGGATCCTCCCCGCGCATCGAGGGCAGATAGCAGTACACTATGCCGGGCGATTGCAGCAGCAGCGGTTCAAAACCAAACTGCGAGGAGTCGACCAGATGCGTCTGCAGTCCGCCGAAGGTGACGGTGATGGGTTCCGAGTCGGATCCCGGCCCCATCGGCGAAGACACGCTCGGGGTCAACATGAAGAGATCCGCGTTCTTGGCTCCTTGTTCCGAGGAAAAGTAGTGATGTGAAATCGCCTGCACGTAATGCCGGAGTACCAGCAGGGCGTCGAAATACCGATGGCGGGTCAGGTCGGCGACGTACGTCTCCGGGTGGTATGCGGGGGTTGCAAACAGCTCGCGCGGCTGCGAAGCGAAGCGCGCGTTCTCGGCCACGGCGGATTCACGGATGTGCGGAGGAATCATTGGGAACGGTACCGATGCCGTTAAAAAGCCAGCACAGGCCAGCGAGCCGCCTGCCGAACGACGAGCGTCGCATCCGATTTGCCCAGGCATGCGGCAGGAAGGACGGCACCCAGTAATTGATCGGCGCGACGCGGACGTTCTGGAGTCCGGCCTCTTCCATCAGACGGCGCAACATGCGATGCGAGAAAAAAATCTCCGTCCCCTTCCCCTCCGCACACATCCGGTAGATGAGCTCGGGAGAAAGGAGATTTGGTAGCGTCACCATGACCGTGCCGCCGGGCTTGGCGTGTGCGGCCATGGTCCGGACCATCCGCACGGCGTCCGGCCAGGCATAGTGTTCGATCACCCCGCAGTTCCAGACCACGTCGGCGCGGTCGGTCGGCACCGCGGCCGAAAGCATGTCCTGCAACTGGAAGGCGACGCGCTCCCGAGGCACCGAGTAATACGATGCCAACTCCTTGGCGTAGGCGTGGGAGTTAGGAGAGAAATCCACCAGGGTGATCGTCGCGCCGCGCTTTGCCAGGAGCAAACTGGCAAAGCCGGATCCGGCTCCGAGTTCACAGATGCGTTTCCCCGCCACGCCGTCCAACGCGTGTTCGTAATGGTCCGCCATCTCGTCGTACAGGTTCTTCCACCATGCGTCCCGCGTCTCGAGCGGAACGCCGTGCTGGCGGAAGTCCTCGCGCTGCCGATCCCAATGTCGATCCCAATACCCGGCCTCCGTTTCCTGCGGCCGGACGTTCTTCCGTATGACGGTGTGGATGAAGGCATCTGCGCCTTTTTCGAGAGCGAACATAACCGCAGCAAAGATAGCACTTCGCCACGCTTTGTCAATACGTCCCATCACCAAGTATGGCATGGAAGCGCAGCCGGAGTTACCATCCGTGCGTATGCAGGTCCCCCGCCGCCGTTCCGAGCAGCACCGGAAGTACCAACGCCCCAGCGACGTCGACGCCTTTTTGTCCGTCGGCGCCATCGCCGGTTTGAAGACGGAATTGGAGCGGCTCGAGAAAGAGCGGCCCAAGGCTGCCGACGACGTGGCCCGATATAAAGAAATGGGCGACCTTTCCGAGAACGCCGCCTACACCGAGGCCAAATTCCACTTGCGCCGCCTTAACGGCCGCATCGATTCCATCAAGGAGCGCCTGAAGCGGGCCATCGTCATGCCCGAAGGGACGGACGCCTCCGGCACGGTGCGCGTCGGCGCCACCGTCACCATCCGCAGCGATCGCGGGGAAAAAACCTACCAGGTGGTCGGCTCGCAGGAAGCCGATCCCTCCCGCGGCCGGATCTCCCACCTCTCCCCGCTCGGCCAGCTCCTCATGAACAAGAAAGTCGGCGATACGGTGCGACGCGAAATCGACGGAAAAGACGTGGCCTACGACATCGTTTTGGTAACCTGAGGCCCGCAGCGCGTCCTACTTTTTCTTGTAAAGTTCGAAGGCCTTCTTCCCGGCCATCATGGCCAATCCCCCGCCCGGGACGAAGTTGGCCACTTCCTTGCCGAATTCGAACATCTCGTCGTTCGTGAAGGAGCCGCGCAGGCGTTCCGCGATCTTGTTGGCCTGCGGGCGCATCTCACCGGTGGCGCCGTCGAAAGAAACGGTGACGCGCTTGTCCTTCGGCTTCCAGTGGAACTCGAAGGTGTAGACCGGAATGAAGTACAGGGCCAGTTCGGAAATGGCGATCTGCTCGTCGAGGATCTGATCTGCCTTGATCGGCTTGATCAGCGCGTTCACGACGGTGCGCACGAGGAACGCGGGTTTGGCCGCGAGCGCCACGATCGGCGTGCCGTCCTTGGTCAGTTCCTCGGTCGTTTCGATCTGCCGGCTGGCGCGCGCCAGGTACTTCTCAAAGGCCCCCGCCTGGTCGGTCTGCGCGTCGATGAGCTTTTCTTCGCGGTACTCCTCGACGCAGTGCTCCACGCCTTCGAGGCCGATCGTCTTTGCCTGCGCATCAAACGTCGTGCCGAGCAGTTCGACGTCTTTGACCATCGGCTCCACCGGAACTTTGTAGGTCGTGCGGCGTTTGTATTCATAGCGCGCCGTGCCGAGCACGCGCCAAAAGGCCTCGTAGCGTTTCTCCTCGTAGACGACGTCGATGTCCTCGGCCCTGGGACGGTTCAGCATGTTCAAGAGGCCGCCGAACGACTTCCCCCTCTGCGCTTGGGCCATCTCACGGGCTTTTTCGATGCCCAAAACGTCCTCGATTGCGAGGAGTTTTTCGCCGTCGATCTTGATGTTGCTGAGGCCTTCTCCGGACATATATGCGCTGCACATCCTACGCGGACGCACCGGGAATGACAACGCCGCGCTCTAATCGACGCTGCGCGTGAGCACGCTCTGGAGCACGGTCAGGATGCGGTGATGGACGAGATGCAATTCGAGCAGTTTGGCGACGGCGGCTTGCTCCTTTTTCAGCAGCCGAGTTTTGGCCAAGCGTTTGACCGCAGTGACGACGCGCGCCGGGTCGTCGAAGTTCTTGATGACCATCCGCCCGAGTCCGGCCTTCCGCAGAATCTCCGAAAAGCCGACGTTCTCCGAAACAAGCACGGACGTCCCAAGCACCAGGGCCTCCGCGGCCACGTTACAGAACGTCTCAAAATGCGACGGCACCACCAGCAGATGGACGGACCGAAAAAACTTCTGAAGATCTTCGTGACTCATCGGATCGGTGCGCTCGATCGTTTCCGGAACATGAAACTTGCGTTCGCGGTAGGAGGTGACGAGGACCGCACGATGCGGCCAGCGCTCCGCGAGCAAATTCTCATGAAGCGCTACGAATGCCTGGAAGTTCTTGATCCGTGACCAGCGGCCGACCGCGGCGATGGTGTAGCGTCCCGCCGGTCGTCGCGCCAGCTGACCGTGCGCTTCGACGGGATTGGGAATGACCGTGCCGTGCGTTGCGGGGCGTCCCAGGATATCGGTCTCCACCACGGAGCGGCATAGCGACGACGGGTAGATGATGGCATCGGCCATGGAGGCGATCCAGCGCTCGTAGGCCAGCAGTCGCCGACGCGTGAAGTAGCCCGCTTTGGGATTGATCTCCCGCTGCAAGACGCCCGCGTAACGCAGGACCGTGGGAATGCCCAACTCCTGCGCGGCCGTCGCCAAGATCCACGGCGCGTAATACGTCCCGTTCAACAGCACGACGTCCGGCACTTCGCGCCGCAGCACCTCTTTGGCAGTCTCCACGAGCACGTCCCAGCGTCGTCTCAGCGCTTCGCGGTTCCAAGCCTTCTCCCACGGCAGCCGCGGGATGATGTCGATGGCGTTGATGATGTGGTGCTGGAAAAATGCCGGATCGAAATGCCGGTAAATCGACGGGCCGAGCACGTGACGCGACATCACGAACTCGATGCCGACGATGGTGTCCTCTTTCTTCTCCAGCCAGTTGAAGAGGGCGAGGTTCGAAATCGTGATCCCCCCGAACGCGTCGCGATGGACGTTCGTCGCGATTTTCATGCGCCCAGTATAACAACAAACGCCCCGCGGCGGCGAGGCGCATCCCCGGAAGCGTCCTTACAATTTTCCGAGGTCGATCGTCGTATCGATCCGGATCTGTGACACGAAATCCGGAATGTGGCTGACCATGAGCACGGCGCCCGCGAAGCCGTCGATGGCCTTGGCGATGACGGACAAGTGGCGGAAGTTGATGTGATTGGTCGGCTCGTCGAGGATCAGGAGTCCCGGTTTCATGAGCATGAGGCGGGCGAAGACGAGCAATCCTTTCTGACCTTCCGAGAGATGCGAGATCTGGCTGGCCAGCACCTTGCCGTCCAGCAAAAAACCCGCGGCCGAGGCGCGCAACACCTGGTCATCCTTCTTCTCCATGGCATCTTCCAAACACGCGTACGCCGTTTGGCCGTAGTCGAGCGTGGCAAAATCCTGGCTGTAGTAGCCGACGCGCACGTCCTTGCCGATGGTGATGCCCTCGGCCGTGTTGCCCGCGATGCGCTGGAGCAGCGTCGACTTGCCGATGCCGTTCGGTCCGGCGAGCAGCACGTGCGATCCCTTGCGGAGCGTGAGGTCGAGATCCTTCGTGACATGCTCCCCGTCCTTCATGATCCCGACCTGCGTGATGTCGAGGATCTTGCCGCTGAAGTCGTACGGGAATTCCTGCATCGGGATCGCGAACTCGCGGATCGTTTTGTCCTCGCGGCGCACCTCGACCATGCTTTCCTCCGCGGCTTCGGCGACCTCGCGCATGCGCTTGGCCACCGAACGGAGCTTGCCGCCCTTGTGGGCAAAAACTCCCGCCTGCTCCTTCTTCTTGCGGATCTCCGTTTCGGCGCGCGCGTTCTGCATGCGCTCGCGTTCGATGCGCTCGGCGATCTGTTCGACGACGTTGAAATAGTTTCCCTGGTACTGTTCGACCTTGTGCGTGTGGACGTCGAGGTAGAGCACGCCGTCGGTGAACGTATTCAGGAAGTCGGCGTCGTGCGAGATCACGAGCACCGTCTTTTCGTACATCATCAAAAAACCGGTCAGGTGGTCGATCCCCTCCTGGTCGAGATTGTTGGTGGGCTCGTCGAGGAGCAGAAGATCCGGATCTTGGATCAACGCGTAGGCCAGAAGCAAACGCGCCTGCTGGCCGCCGGAGTGCGCTTTCACCTTCTTCTTCAGGTCCGTGACCAGGTTCACCGCGTCGAGCACCGTGGCGATGCGCTTGTCCAAGTTGTACGGAACGTCCGTAAACGTGCTCGCAAAGAACTCGCGCACCGTCAGTTCTTTGTGTTCCGGAGCGACGACCTGCTTGGCGACGCCGATGGTCGCTTCTTTGGGCGTCGTGAAGATGCCGCCGGACTTCGGTTGCAGCGCGCCCGTGATGAGCTGGAACAGCGTCGTCTTGCCGGCGCCGTTCTGTCCCATCAGCGCGATCTTCGAACCGTTGCGCACGGAAAACGAGGCCTCATCGAGAATGGGCCGGTGTTCGCCGTAGAGGAACGTGACGTCGCTGAAGCGCAGGACGACGTTGTCGTTGGCCATAGCCCGGCGAGTATACGCCGGAATTCCGGACTTTTCAAGAGGCGGAGGTCCCTACTCCCCGCGCGGTGGTTTGCGGGCGCGCTTCACCTCGCCCGTTCGCCGCTTGTCTTCCAGGCGTTTCTGCTTCTGGGAACGGCTGACGCGCGTCTTCTTGTGTTTCTTTTTCGGCGTCAGCGCTGCGGCAACCACGTCCTGCAGGCGCTGAATAACCTGGTTTCGATTCTGGGATTGCGACCGCTCGGTCTGTGCGACGAGTACGATCTCATCTTCGCTGTTCAGGCGGTGCCCGGCGTACGCCCTGATGGCCGCCTTCTCGAAATCACTGAACGCCGACGAACCGCCCACATGCCAGCGCAGCTGGACTTTGCTCGCGGTCTTGTTCACGTTCTGCCCGCCCGGTCCGGAGGAGCGCACGAATTCAAGACGGATCTCCTGCGCGGGAATCCTGGCCGTCGGCGACCGGAAATCACGGCGTTCCATCAGTAACGGAGGCGCGCGGATTCGACGGATTCATCAGCCGGGGATGTCGGCGGTTGAACCGGTCGGGCGTTGGTTTCCTTGTAGACCGGTTCACGCGGACCGGCCACGGTGCTTTCATGCGCTTCGACGTTCCCCAGCGCCGTCCGAAGCGTCGTCGTCGACGTGTTCGGCCCGTACAGGTCGGCGCGCACGCTGAACCGTTGTGACGAGAGCGGGAGGATCATCACCGGGGTCGTGCTTGCGCTCGGGGTCCGCGAGGCGTCATACAGGTCGGCAAACCGCGCGATCAACGTCGCATCGTTGTACAGCTTGATGTTGCGCACGTTCGCCGGATCGATTCCATTTTCGATGCCGGCATAGAGCGCGAAGAGATTCAACGCATAGGTGGACGACGAACTGTGGTTCGTGACCCTGAAGCCCAGCAATTCCTGATTGCGCGCGTTTGCGGGGAGGGCGTGCCCGTCCTGCAGGGCGTCGGTCCGCGCGACGGTGAGATTCGGCCAGCAAATCGCCGGACCGCCATCCCCTCCCCTCATGTCACTTCTGGAAAAGACGTACCCTCCCAGAGCACCGACCAGGAGAAAGACGACAGCGACGAGGATCGAATTTTTCATATGTGCGTTATTTCTTCCGAAAATCCGCCCACAGGGACACCACGCCGAGTGCTGCGAAGAGTCCGGCTTCCAACCAGTTCTGTTTTTGCAAGGCCTCGATCAAGGCGATGCCGAAAAAGAGGATGAAGACGGCAAGATTCGTAAAGGGCACCTGCTTCATAGAAGAGGGCGATATGGTTTCAGTATAGCATGTGGCACGGGAGGATTCATCAGTCGCCCGTTCGAATCCCACGATTGCCGGCAGACGAAAAAGAGCTGAACACGAAAGTGATCAGCTCTTTTTCGAGCGTTTCCCCCGTGGCGGGAGCGTGGAGGGCCGAGGGGCCCTCCAGTCCGGGGGTCGGGGGAAACGCTTGGCTCCGGGGGTGGGATTCGAACCCACGACCAATGGATTAACAGTCCACTGCTCTACCGCTGAGCTACCCCGGAATACTTATCAAATCCCAAAGCGACGCCGAAAGGATACTCGCCCGAGGCTCCGCCGTCAACGACCTCAGCGAACGATGCGCGCGTTCGGGATCCCCTTCCTGATGACTTCCAGGTCCTGCTCCGACACCGCGTTCCCGGAAAGGTCGAGCGTTTCCAGACGCTTCAAGTTCCCCAGCTCATTCGGAAGCCCCGTCAGCTTGTTGTCCGAGAGGTCGAGGATGCGCAGGTTTGCGAGCTGGCCGATCTCCGCGGGAACGCCGGTCATCTGATTGCCGCTCGCATCCAGCACTTCGAGCTTGGAGAGGAAGCGGATTTCACCCGGCAGCGCGCCGGTCAGGGCGTTGTCCGAGATGTCGAGCTCTCGCAGACCTGTCCGTGAAAATGTGGACGATGGGAGCGATCGCAACCCCTGACCGCTGAGATCAAGAACGGAGCCGCCCGTGGACGTGGATACCGTCGTACCCGTCGCCGGAGCGCAGCCGGCGCCGACAAGCATCAGCACTGCGGCGATCGTGAGGAGGCGTGCATTCATATGGGGATGGTCATGGCCGTACAAAAAAATGGTACCATTGCCGGCGATCGGGCAAAAGCCCGTAATTCTATGAAAACCACCACCTCTTTCCCTCCCGCCGCGCAAATCACCATCCTCATCGCCGGCCTCGCCGTCCTGGGCGCCGGACTTGTCTGGTTCGCCGGACGCGCCCCGACCTCCCCTGCCGCGAACGCCAACGTTCCGGCCGCGGGCGGCGGGCAAACGGACGGTCTCACCGTTCGCACGGAAACCTTCACCGAGGAGACGCCGACGGTGGACGTCAAGGTCAGCTACCCGCAGGTGGACGGCATCGTCGACATCTCCGCCGGAGGCGGATCCGCCTTTGGCGGAGAACAGGCCGAGATGCTGAACGGCGAACTGGAGTCCACCGCCATCGCCTGGATGGACGAATTCAGCCGCGAGGTCGCCGACACCGCGTCGCCGGACCCGCTCGGCACGAAGAGCACCGTCGACATCAGCGCCACGGTCGCCTTCGTGTCGCCAGAAGTCATGAGCGTCCGCTACGACGCCAACGTCTACAGCGCCGGCGCCGCCCACCCCAACCTGTTCTACAAGACCTTGAACTGGAACGTCGTCCACGCCGCGGAGATCCGTGCGGACGACCTGTTCGTGAACGAGGCCGACTGGATCACGCGCTTCTCCGAGCTGGCCATCGCCGACCTGGAGCGCCAGTTCGCCGATGCCGGCGACGACTTCGAGGCCATGTCCACCGACATCCGCGCCGGCGCTTCGGCCGAAGCCGACAACTTCCAAGCCTGGACCATGGATCGTGACGGCATCACCCTGCACTTCGAACCGTACCAGGTGGCTGCCTACGCCGCCGGTCCGCAACACGTGGAGATTCCCTGGCGCGCACTTGTCAGCATGCTCGATGTGCTAGGACCCGCCGCCTACCTCACCCCGTAACACAAAACGCCCGCCGGCGCTGATATGCGCGGCGGGCGTTTTTCTGAGTCTCGGCTTAGGTCTTCTTCACGAAGCCGTCGATGGCTTTGAGAATCTCCATCGGCACCGTGAACACGATGGTGTTCGAGGCGTCGGAGGAGATGTCGTTGATGGAGTTGAGCGTCCGCAGGTGGAGCGCGCCGGGCGTCTCGGCCAGCATGCGGGCCGCCTTGGACAGGTTCTCGGCCGCGGCCACTTCACCTTCCGAGTTGATGATCACGGCGCGGCGCTCGCGTTCCGCCTCGGCCTGCTTGCCGATGGTGCGGATCATGGACTCCGGCAGGTTGATGTCCTTGAGCTCCACGCCCGTCACTTCGATGCCCCAAGTCAGGGTCTGCTCGTCGACCATCTTCTCGATGCGCTGGCTCAGTTCGCCGCGCTTCGACAGCAGGTCGTCGAGCGGCACTTCACCGACCACGTTGCGCATCGTCGTCTGCGCCAGCTGGAAGACGGCGAAGTCGACGTTCTGGACGTCGATGATGGCCTTCTTCGGATCCACCACCTTGAAGTAGATGACCACGTTGACCTTCACCGAGATGTTGTCCTGGGTGATAGCGTCCTGCGGCGGCAGGTCCAGCGTCTTGAGGCGGATGTCGACCTTCTTGATGAACTGGAAGATCGGGATGCGGATGCGCCAGCCCGGCTCCATCATGCCGGTGACGCGGCCCATCGTGAACTTGATGGCGCGCTCGTACTGGTTGACCTGCACGATGCAGGCCAAGAAAGCGATGACGAGGAAGACGATCAGCGGAAACCACATAATACGCGGGGGGCGTTAGTAATCCTTCAGCTTCTCAATTCCCATGTGCTGGCGGATCTTGTCAAGCGATTTGGCTTCGATCTGGCGGATGCGTTCGCGGGTCACGTCGAACTCCTTGCCGACTTCTTCGAGCGTGTGCGAGACGCCGTCCACGAGCCCGAAACGCATCTCCAGGATCTTCTGTTCGCGCGGCGAGAGGTCCTTGATGATGTCGCGCACGTAGTCCTTCAGGAGCTGCAGCGCGGCGGCGCGGTCCGGCGTGATGTTCTTGACGTCCTCGATAAAGTCCTCGAGCGAGGAGTCTTCTTCGTCTTCGCCGACCGGCGTTTCCAGCGACACCGTGTCCTGGCTGATCTTGATGATGTGGTGGATCTTTTCGATCTCCTCGCCCATTTCGGCGGCGATTTCTTCCGGCAGCGGTTCGCGGCCCAGGTCCTGGATGAGTTGGCGCTCGATCTGTTGGAAACGGTTGATGGTTTCGACCATGTGCACCGGGATGCGGATGGTGCGGGACTGGTCGGCCAGGGCGCGGGTGATGGCCTGGCGGATCCACCAGGTGGCGTAGGTCGAGAACTTGTAGCCCTTCCGATACTCAAATTTTTTCACGGCGCGGAACAGACCGATGTTTCCTTCCTGGATCAAATCGAGGAGCGACAACTGCTTGCCGACGAACTTTTTGGCGATGGACACCACGAGCCGGAGGTTGGCTTCGATCAGCCGGCGCTCGGCTTCCTTTTCGTTCCGCTCCTTGCGCTTGGCCAGCGCGACTTCTTCGTCCTTCGTGAGCAGCGGAATCTTGCCGATCTCGCGCAGGTACATCTGGATGGAGTCCTGGGAGAGCTCCGCGAAGTCGACGACCTTCTTGTCCTCCTGCACATGACGGATTTTGCCGAGCGCGTCGGCGCGGTCCTTGTCCGAGCCGAGCACGCCCTCCTTCATCTCGATCACCTGCACGCCGCCGGCGTCCAGGCGGTTCAACACGTCTTCGTACATGCGCACGTACTCCTCCAGATCGCGGAAGACGTACAGCAATTCGACCTCGGTCACGAAACCGCGGGCGCGTCCTTTCTTGATGAGCGTCTCCAGGGCGACCGGATCCGGCGGCGGCGCCTTCACGCGCGGCGCCTTCACCTGCACCTTCTTCTTGGGGGCGCTCTTGGCTTTGGAGGCCGCCTGCCTGCCGGCAGGCAGGGCTTTCTTCTTGGTCGCTGGTTTTTTGGCGGGCTTCTTCGGCATCTTGGCCATGCGGTCACGACCCCGTCAGGCGGGGCCTTCGGAAATCAACGCTTGGATCTGCTGCGTGAGTGACCGGACTGCGTCGTTGTCCCCGCGCGCTTCGGCATCCCGAAGGAGGTCGGCCAACCGCTTCTGTTCGAAGTGGGAATGGGCCGTACGGATAATGGCGGAGAGGCTGCGCAGCTCGTCGTCCGGACGGGGCGTCTCAACGGACGCGCGTTCCCGTCTGAGGATGACCCGGGAAAGCGTCGCCAGGACGCTTGCCGGGACCTCAGGGGCGTGGGGGTCCGGAACGGGTTGCTCGCCGCCAGTGTAGCGCACGATCATGGACCGGTAAAGGTCGGCCAGGTCGGGGTCGGCGATCATTTCCGGGGCCACCGCGGCCATGCCCTCCGGCAGCCGGGCAGGCGCGGAGATCAACAGTCCCAGGAACTCCTCGGCAGCCATCGTTTCCCGGCTCGGTTTGACCGGTTTCTTGGGGTCTGCAGCGGTCTCTTGGGCCGGTCGTTTGGGCTTGGGTGCGCCCGGGAGCTGGCCGCGCAGCACGTCCTCCGGCACCTTCAGCCGCTGGGAGAGCTGCTGGATCCAGTGGGTGCGTTCGATGGCGTCCGGGATGCGGGCGATGCGCGGCAGAAGCATGCGGCCGATGGCGCTCTTGGCCTCCGGTTTTTCCAGATCCGCGTCGTGGAAGGCGCGTCCGAAGAACCAGTCCATGACCGGCATGGCCTGTTCCACGGCGTGCTTCCAAACCGCCGGATCTTTCTTGATGGCTTCGTCCGGATCCTTGCCGGCACCCTCCGGCAGCTGGATGACGCGCACCTGCAATCCTTCGGCGATGGCCAGGTCGATCCCCTTTTCGGCGGCGCGCACCCCGGCGGCGTCGGCATCGAACGCCACGGCAATGCGCATCGTGAAGCGGCGGATCAGGTCGAGCTGTTCGCGCGTGAAGGCCGTGCCGGATACCGCGATCGTGTTCTCGAAGCCGGCCTGGTGACAGGCAATGACGTCCATGTTGCCCTCCACGACCACGGCAAGGTCTGCCTTCTTCGCGGACTGGCGGGCGCGGTCGAGGCCGTAGAGTACGGCCGACTTGTTGTAGAGCGGCGTCTGCGGCGTGTTGATGTATTTGGGCTCGTTCGGATCGTCGGTGAGCGTGCGCGCCGTGAAGCCGACGACCGCGCCGTGGACGTCCCGGATCGGGAACATCAGGCGGTTGCGGAAACGGTCATAGCCGCCGCGGTCGCTCTGGAGGACGAGTCCGGCTTTGACGAGCTCGGGCACGCCGATGCCGCGCTGCCCGGCATGCTGGATGAGCGTGTCCCAGCCTTCGGGGGCGTAGCCCAAACGAAAGGCGTCGCGCATAGCCAGGCTCACTCCCCGCTTTTCGAGGTAGGCGCGGACGTGGGCGGCTTTGGCGCTGTCGCGCAGGTACTTCTCAAACACTTTGGTGGCGTACTCGACGATTTCGAACAGCCGCATCCGCTCGCTGCGCTCCTTGGGGTTCCATTGCGCGAGCTGCACGCCGGTACGCTCAGCCAGCAGCTTCAGCGCCTCGGGAAACTCCAGCCCCTCATGCTTCATGATGAAGCTGAAGACGTCGCCGCCCTCGCCGCAGCCGAAGCAGTGCCACATCTGCCGCTCCTTGGAAATGTAAAAGCTGGGCGTCTTCTCCTGATGGAACGGGCACCGCGCTTTCATGTTCGGCCCGCCGGCGCGGACCAGCGGCAGGTATTCGCCAATGAACTCGACGATGTCGAGCCGGCGTTTGATTTCCTCGGTTTCTCCGGGCATGCCCCCAGCTTGCCCTAGCGCTTCTTCTTGAGCAAATCACCGAGATTGGTGCCGACTTTGCTGTCTGATGACTGTGGAGTATTCCCAAACCCCTTCGGAGGAGCGATACCGGTCAGTTTCTGCAAAAGTCTGGCTTGTTCTGAATTTGTCTCTGCGTATCTTGCCCTGACGAGTGCCGTGTCAAACTTCGGACTGATGTTTAGTCCCACCTTCAGACGCAAGGCGTCTTCATACCAGCCGCGGTCGATCAGCCGACGAAATACTTCCGTGAACGCGTCGCGGTCGATGGGTATGCCGAATACTCCTTCGAGTTCCTCCAAGTCTGCTTTTATCGACTTGATCCTTTCATCCTTTGGAATCAAGGAATCAAATCTGTTGTTTATGAACTCCTTATAGCCACTTCTAATGATTTCCGGAGTGAGCGTGATGCCTGTCTCTTTTTGAAATCGTCTCAAGCGTTCGATATCGCCTAGTCCGATGATCCCCACACAAGCCTTTTGGTACGTCTCTGCATCGATCGGTTCACGCGTCAAATCCACAAACTGCTGCAATTGATCCATTTTTTCTAGGACAAGGGCATTCTCGTACGTCCGTTGTAATTCGCTTGAAGAAAGTATGTGCGGGAAGTAATCGCCGACAAGGAGCGATTGTGCTTCTCCCTTGTCTCTCAACGCATTCCTTCGTTCTAAATCAAGAGAGTGTGAAAACCAATATGCCTTAGTGGCATTCTCTGATATTCCCTTCGGATGCTTCTCCGGTATTTGTTCCTTCGTCCCGGGAACCGTAGAAGGTTTTTCATCCTCCATCGGGTTGCCGCCGCGCTTTTCAGAAGACATATCTCCAAGAGCGTTTTAGCGGATGGCCTTGATCAACTGGTCGAGGGAAAGCCGGGAAAGCGGGGTTTCGGGGGCCACGTCGGAGCCGGCCAAAAGCAGCTTCTTGGAGTGGTGCAGGAACCAGGAGGCTTTGGGGTCCGACTCCGTGAGATGGGCGTGGGTGGCGGTCAGGTCCACGGTGCTGTCCGGGGTGGCGCGGTAACCGCGGTAGCCCTTCTTTGGATGGACGTAGACGACGAGGACGAGCCCGACGCTGTAGGCAAAATCGTCGGCACCGGAGGCGTCCGTGGTCAACCCGACTCCCCTGCCCCACGGCGTATCGAACTCGACGCGCTTTTTCCAATCGCGTTCCAGTTCCACCTCGTTGCGGTAGCGCAGCAGGGCGTTCTCGCACAGCTCGGCGCCGAACTGGTACAAGGCAAGCGAATCCTTGCCGTGACGAAGATACGAGGCGTGCAGCTGTTCCGACGGAAGCCAAGAACCGTGGGCCACCATTTCGGCGTGGTCATGCTCGCTGGTGTCGCCCTTGCGCACCCATTCGGTCAGCAGGTCGAGCGCCTCGACATCGAGCGGATCTTCCACCTTGTCGCGCAGATGCTTCCAAACGAGGGTCGTGGCCGATTCGCCGACGTCGCCCTTATGCTCGTCGAACAAGCCGCGCCCGATGCCGACCATCAGCGTGTCCTCGTCGTCGCGGCGCGTCGTCGTGGCCGGCGTGAAATCCACGGCGGCCTTGGACCAGCCGGGCAGGTACTTCTTGAGCAGCCAGATGCCGCAGATGTCGTCCAAATGCGGGCGCGGATGGGTCAACAGCGTTTTCATAGTATTCTGTCATTCTGAGCGGAGCGAAGAATCCTTCCTGTCGCAGCAGGAGCCCCGCGCAAGAGCCGGCATGATCCTTCACTGTCGTTCAGGATGACAGTTACGAGCCAAAAAGTCGACCGAACCAACCCTTCGGCTTGTCCTCTTCCGGAGGAACTGACCCGGCCTTGTCCGCGACCTCGCGCAGACGTTGGGCTTCGCGTTCCACGGCCGGGCCTTCGTATTCGCCGCTGTGGGCGCTGAAGCCCTCGTAGCTCGGTTTCTTCTGATCAAGGTGGAGCTTCACGGTGAAGCCCGTCGACGTCTCTTCGACGTAGGCGTGGAAACGCGGGTAGAACTCCGACCCGAACCGCTTGAACCAGGAGCGCTCCGAGGCGCGACGGTCGCGCAGCTCACCATAGCCCGCTTTGCGCAGGAGCTGCTCGCCATTCATGCCGGGATGGTCGAAGCGGATGAGCATGTCAATTACTTGAAAACGAGAATTGCAAGAAGCGCATCGCGGAATGATTCCCCTTTCACGACCGAGTATTGATAGGGAAGATCTTTATTTCCCTGCGTAAGGATATCCGGATCGTAAACAGCGATGCAGGACTCATTATGTTTAAATGAGTAGTCCAATGCAGACTCCTCAGCTCCTTCCGGATCGGCAAGCTGATCTTCTGTGGAGCAAAAGACAGACTCCATGTCAGTCGATTCTGTACCAAACTGCTTCACTACTCCGAGATCTTTGCCGTCGAAACCCCGAAAAAGTAAACCCGGTTTATAAATGCCCAATCGTTTCAGGTGGTCGAGAATCAGGTCCCGCTGTGACTCCCTGTCCCAGCTTCCGGACAAATCGACCTCAACAACCTTTGGTGTCGGTCGCTTTTGAAATTCTGGACTGCGTTCAGACATGGCAGTGTACTAGATCAGTCCGCGTACTGTACGAGCGACGCCTTGAACGCCAGGTAGGCGTCGCGCCAGCCGGCGTAGGCGGCCGCGTCTTTGTACTTGATACCGAAGGCGTGGTTCACCGGGCTGCCGAAGTTGTCGTCCTTGATGTCGACCCAGGAGCGCGTGTACGAGCCGTCTTTGGCGGCGATCGTCACCCAGTGCGTGGTTGTGGGACCGTCGACCTGCGTCTTCTCGTCGACCAGCCGCTCGGTTGCCGAGTTCAACCCGACGTCCGCCGCCGCATCGCCTCCCCACAGCGGCGAGTAAACATAGAACTCGACCTTCCCATCCGGCGAGGTGAAAAAGGCGCTGTCTTCCGCTCCGACGCGCGCGGCAAAGCCCGGCGGATACTTCACGTCAAACCAGGTGCCGCGCCAGACGGGCCAATCGACGAGGGGCGGCAGCGTGGCGACCATTTCCGGTTCACGGATGGGCGGCGCTTCGGGCGTTGAGGTCGCGGCGGGCGGCGCCTCGCGCACCGTCCGTTCGTCCGGAGCAGGCGGTGTTACCGGCGCGGGACGCAACGAACATCCGGCACCGATCAGGAGCAGGGCGAGCACGACGGGAACGATGCGGATACGGGTCATAGATGTCATGCCTATTGTGCCGGTTCAAACCAGACCGAAATAATGTGCCGTGTAGAATCCCGTGATCATGAGGACGCCGGAGAGCGAGGCAATCAGGAGGCCGCCGAGAACCTTGCTGAGATCACCATCGTTTTTGTACGGCAAAGCGTAGAAGCACGGCACTGCAAACACGTACAGCAGGACCGACAAGATGCTCTTCGAGGTCCAATGGTGTCCGGAAAAATTCGTCAGCCACGTCTTGAGAGGCGCGGAGAGATCCGCCCAGACGGTGATGATGACGACGAAGGCGATGGTCAGGATCGCCGCGTACGCGGAGGAACGGACCACTCTTGGTGTTTCCATGCGCATAGATCAGCTTAGTGCTCCCCAGCGCGCCGCGGCGGAGATGATGAAACCCATGGCGCCGATCAACAATCCGAGCGCGGCCACGGTGCCGGAAAGCCACATGGCGGGCCGGCGCAGCCGGAGCCGCTTCAGGTCGGTTTTCTCAAGCAAGGTAACGAACAGGACGGTCGCCGCCATGGGGATCAGGAACAGAAAGACGTGCTCCTTGGTCTCCATGATGATGTTGTGCGCCCATGGCGCCAACCCGCCTTTGATGACCGGCCGAACGAGCGCGCCGTAATACGTGACGTAGTAATACCCGCCGGCCAGCCAGCTTGCGGCGAACGCGGCCGTGCCGATGAGGGCGGTGACGATCCGGGAGCGCGGCGATCCCCCGTCCTCCTTCAACATGCCCGCCAACCACAAGAAGGCATCGATGCCAAGAATCGCAAAACCCAGATGGAGACCGATGAGAACGGGTTTGCTTTGGAGAATGGCGAGGAAATCCATGTCGGTTCAACAGTGCCGGATTAAAAACGAAGGATTTTGCACACCGCGACGATGTCGACGTATTTTTTGATCTTTTTCATCGCAGGACTTGAAGAAAAAACTATGGGTTATTGCTTGGAATGAACGAAAGGAATAAAAGGATTGTCAAAATCGGGGTGATGAAAACCCACATCCAAGACCTGGCACGATGGTACTTTTTAGCAATTCTTATGACACCAAGGACGATCATTCCCAAGGATGTCAGGAAGAAAGCGATTGTCCCAAAAAGTGAAGCGGGGGTTGCTTGTTTGGTATCGGGGTCTGTGGTGCTCACGATCAACAGCGCGAACGCGATCATGAGTACCAGAGAAATGATATTCCCCCATTTTAATATGAAGGATCTTTTTGGCATGACGAGAGAAGCAGCGGATTTCTGATTATCCATAGGTGGATACATCATACAACAATAATGACATCAACGCCTCCTCAAATTGGCTTTCACCAGCGCGCACTGTTCCGGAATCAGTTCACTCTGCAAGCCGAACTCATCTTTCAATTCGGCTGTCAGCAAATTAAACTTGCTGAACTTGTTCTCCGGAACTGCGTCATCCTCGCCCGGGTGAGAAAGCCCGAGGTTATGCCCAATTTCATGAGCTAGAGACCCTAGAGTTTTCTTCGGAGTCACGATATCGCCGGTACTCTCGTTGACATAATAAACATGCGGCCAGGTGAGAATGGACCAGTCTTTACCCGTCGCCGCCGCGGCTTCTTGATACCTGTCCGTATTCCAAATGCGGTAGCCGGTGATAAAAACGGCTAAATCGCCTTTCGGCACTCCAAGAATCGGCAAAGCGCCGTCTATCCAGGGGGTTCCTTCGGTGGCACTGCGAAAAAACACCACCCTTGTGCCCTCATGGTCTCCAAAAAGTTCCGCCAAAGACAAGTTCTTGAATTTCACTTTTTCCGCCCGCACGACATTGATTCCCCCGACGTCGAACGCGATGCCGCACTGGTCCCAGATGCCGTTAAGCTGCGGCACGACCACGCGCTCAAACATGTTGGCAACCGCCGGCGATACGGCGCCCAACGCGGCGTCATCAGAACTGAAACGCGCGCCTTGTTCCAGTTCCGATCCCGTTCCGTTCAAAATAAAAAAATGCAGCTTTGGATGCAGCGACACCGGACGGTGGTTCGCCTGCTCTTGATCGTATCGCACATAATACTCAGTCGGATCGGCCGCATAATGCTGCATCAGGAAAAAAAGGATCGCCAAAACCGCGGTAATGAAAATCCAGATACAAGACCTGATCCGATGGTATTCTTTGGCAATTCTTACGATGCCGAGAACAATCGCCATCAAAGCGGAAACGAAGAAGACGATTGTCCCAAAAAATGAAACGGGCGTTGCCTGGTTGGTCACGGGGTCTGAAGCGCTCACGATAAAAAACACGAGCGCGGTCATGAATACCAGGAAAAAGGCATTTCCCCATTTTAATATGAAAGATCTTTTTGGCATGGATTTCTGGTCATCCATAATTGCATTCATCATGCAACAAGATCATGTCGACAGCAAGCCAACTTTTGATTCCCTCACTGGCAGAGAGAGGGTTCGAATCCCTATAACGAAATAAGGATCCGATGGTTGTCAGATCCTTTTCCTGGTGGAAAGCCGAAGTGCTTAGAACCCGAGCTTTTCGTTGACGATGAGGACGTGCACCTTGCGTCCCATGAAGGCCTGCTCGCGGTTGAGGATGAGGATCTTGGAGATGAAGCTGCCGCCCATGCCGACCTCCTTCATCCGCACGTCTTCGAGCGGGAGGACGTACTCGTTGAGCCGCTGCAGCGCCGTGCCGAGATCCGGCGTGATCTTCTGCGCGCCAACGACCAGAATAAGATGCGGCGAAGTGAAAGCCAGGTGCGGCAGCTGGCTGCCGGAATTCGAGGCGATGACCAGCTCCCCCGTCTGCGCGAGCGCGTGGACGCTGACCAGGAAGTACTCGGAGAGCGTGGCTTGTCTGCGCAACTGCTGCTGCTTGGCGGGGTCCTTTTCCGCGACGATGCCCTCGTGAAGGTTGTTCCAGCCATGCGCGCCCTCTTTGAGATAATCGACGAAACCAACCTCGCTGAGCGTGCGCGAGGAACCGTTCATGACGGACGCGCCCGCGGGGATGATTTCCTTGATCCGCGCCAGCGCCTCAGCACCGGTCGGGACGACTTCGGGCAGGAACCCTCGTTCGGTGAGCGCCTTCATCGTCGCGGAAATGACGTCAGTCGTGGCGAGCGTGTCGTAGGTCATAGCAGTGGCGAGCGTTATTTGTTCTTCGGTAATTCGGTTGCCAGCTTCTTGAGGAGGCCGGCCATATACAGGACGTTGACCACATAGATCACTTCCTGTCCGCGCCGCGTATCCTCGACTAAGTTCGCGGACTTGAGCACTTTCAGGTGCTGAGAGACGGACGGCTGCGGCAAACGCACCGTCTTGGCGATCTGCCCGACGGTCCGCGGCCCCTTCATCAATGCCTCAAGGATACGAAAACGGTTTTCGTTGCCGATCCCCTTTCCCATCCGGGCAATCTCCTTGCACAGATCAGACATATGCAGATATTAGCATATGCTAACCGCCAAAACAAGTAACACCCGTCGTGTGGTGGAGTTCCCAAATCTAACAAGAACACCTGGCGGAGAGGGAGGGATTCGGTCCGCAACCGCGAACCCGGGACACTGTCCGAGTGCGATTCACCGCACGTCTCGGATCGCCCGTTCGAATCCCAAAATGAGAAAAGGATCCGACGGTTGTCAGATCCTTTTCCTGGCGGAGAGGGAGGGATTCGAACCCTCGGTTCCTTGCGGAACACGCGCTTTCCAAGCGCGCGCACTAGACCGCTATGCGACCTCTCCAAAACTCGGTTGTGCGGGGAAAGAGTACAAGAAATGGCCGAAGGCATCAAGAGCGGGACGGGAAGCGCCCGGAAGAAGCCGTTTGCGCACGACCGGCACCTCTGATATCATCTCCGTGATATGTCGAAAAGGATCGTCGTCGCCATTGTCCTGATCGCTCTCTTTGGCGTGGGCGGTATGGGCTCGCTGCACGCGGCGGCTGCGGGGGATGTCCCGCAGGCGGCCGCGCACGCGGCTGCCGGGTCCATGAGTCCGGTCACCACATGCACGACAGCGGTCTCCTGCGCCGGAGCCACGAAAGACGGCGCCCATGACGCGGCGTGCGCGAGCCGCTGCCTGTCGGCCGCATCGACTTCCCGTTCCACGATGCCGACACTCCCCTCCCTTCTGGTGGGAGCAGCCCTTCTTGTCCTGGCCGCCTTCGAACTGATCGCTCCGTACGCCGGAAAAATTCGATACGGCACAAACGGCATAGACAGGATTCTCCTGCATCAACGTCTGGCGAGCGTCGTCCTGAGGAACTAAACCGGGAATCAGCCGTCTTCGGAACGGTCTGCTTCCCGGTTTTTGTATTCCTCAACGCTTCCCATGCTTCTTCGACTACGCGTACAAACGTTGACCAAAGAGAACGCCCAGCAGTTCGAAACGGCAGCGACCGCCGTGCCCGACGTAACGGGCGTCGACACCTGGAACGGCAGGGCGGAAATCACCCTCAAAGACGAAAACGCCGTACCGGCCCTGATCGCCGCTTTGCGGACGGCGGGATTCGACGTCGAGCTCCCGGAAACGCCGGTCGCCAAAAACGACGCCGAAGCCGCCCCTCCCCGCAAGGAAGCGGTGCGGCATGTGACGATCGACGGCATGACCTGCCGCAGCTGCGAAATCAACATCGAGCGGAAGTTCCGGAAGATCCCGGGCATCCGCGGCGTGAGCGCCGATGCCGGCCGCGGCGCCGCGCGCATCGTCTGTTCGGAAGATTGCGTCCCGAGCGTCGAGCAGCTGCAGTCCGCGATCAAGGGCCATGGCTACACGGTACGGGGCTTCGGTTCTCCGGACCGCACGATACCCGGTGAGCGGCCGTCCTTCTGGACGCTCATCGGGCTGTTCGCGCTCGTCCTCCTGCTCGGTTCGCTGCTCTCCAAGCTGGGTCTCTTCGGCGGCCAGGCGGAGATCGGCAGCTCGATGACCCTGGCTGCGGCGCTCGTCCTGGGCCTGATGGCCGGCACCTCGTCGTGCCTCGCCGTCTCGGGCGGGCTCCTGCTCTCCTCGGCCGCGAAGTTCCGCGAGCGCTATGGCGATGCCTCAATCGGCAAACGGATGAAACCGGTGTTCCTGTTCGTCGCCGGGCGCACGCTCTCCTACGGCATCTTCGGCGGCATCATCGGCGCGCTCGGCCAAGCCTTCACCCCCTCGCCGCTCGTCACGGGAGGGCTCATGCTCCTGGCCGCCGTCTACATGCTGATCATGGGCCTCGAGATGCTCAAGATCGCTCCGCGATGGTTGAAGGGGCTCCTGCCGCGCATGCCAAAGGCCCTGAGCCACGCCATCATGGACAAGGAAAAGAAGGAACACCCGGCCGCGCCGTTCCTGCTCGGTGCCGGGACCTTCTTCCTGCCCTGCGGCTTCACCCAATCGCTCCAGCTCTATGCGCTCACCACGGGCAACTTCCTGACCAGCGGCCTGCTCCTGGGCGCATTCGCGCTCGGCACGGCGCCGGCCCTGCTCGCGCTCGGCTGGGCGTCCAGCTCCCTGAAAGGCAAATTCGGCACGTTCTTCTTCCGCTTTTCCGGAGCGCTGGTCATCGTGCTGGGCCTCTGGAACGTCCAGAACGGGCTGACCGTGGCCGGCTATCCGATCTCCCTTCCCTGGCCGGGGTCGGGCACCGTTGCCGCGGCCGGTGAAGAACGGCCGCCGGCCGTCGGCGGCGAAAAGCAGGTCATCAAGATGGCCGTCGGCGGCGACCGCGCCCCGTATGCGCCGGACACCTTCACCGTCAAAGCCGGCGTCCCGGTGCGCTGGGAAATCACCGGCGTGGACGTCCGCGGCTGCATCTCGTATCTCCAGGCCACCAAGCTCGGCGTGGGCCTGCAGCTCCGGAAAGGCCCGAACGTCGTGGAATTCACTCCCAAAAAACCCGGCCGCTACACCTTCTCCTGTTCCATGGGAATGTTCCGCGGCACGATCAACGTCATCTAATGCTGAACCTATGACGACCACCTTGAACATCGCCGGCATGCACTGCACAAGCTGCAAGGCGCTGATTGAAGACGCCTGCTCCGACATCGCCGGCGTGACGTCCTGCACCGTGGATGTCGCCGGCGGAAAAGCCATCGTCGAACATGACGGCTCCGTGGACGCGCAGACGCTCATCGCCGGCATCGGCGCGCTCGGCACCTATACCGCCACCCTCGTATGAATCCCGACGAACACTCCCGCGACGGCGACGACGCGCGCCCGACGGAGGGCCGCGCGCTCGGACGGATCGCCGTCCGCGTGCGGACGGATGTCGACGCGGACGGCACGCTCTGGCTCAGCGGGGAAGGGAAACCGCAATTCTCCGGAAAGATCACGTTGACCAAGACCAACACGGTCGACTTCCCGGATGAACTGCGCGGCGACGAGACGATGGCATCCTTCCTCCAAAAATCCCTCGCGGCCGGCGCGCTGCTCGAACAGGCCCCTTCGCTCACCGCGACGCTGCCCGCGGCCCGGCAAGCGCATGCGCCGGCGACCGACGGGGGCGAGACGCGCATCACCTTCAACATCTTCGGCATGCACTGCGCGAGCTGCGCGGGACTCATCGAACGCAAGGTCAGGAAAGTGCCGGGCGTAAAGGAAGTCAACGTGAACTTCGGGTCGGAAAAGGCGCGCGTCGTCTACGCGGGGACCGTCACCGAAGCGCAGATCAAGGCGGCGGTCAAAGCCGCGGGCTACCGCGCCGAGATCGCCGACCAGAAGGACCGCGAGTTCGAACGCCGGAAGCGTGCCGAGGAGATCCGCTCCTACAAGCGCAAGTTCCTGGTCGGGCTCGTCTTCAGCATCCCGTTGCTGTACTTCATGCTGCTCGACTTCATCACGGGCATCCCCTTCCGCGACGCAGTCCTGCCGCGCATGGGCTTCCTCTCGCTGCTCCTGGCAGTGCCGGTGCAATTCGTGCTCGGCGCCGGGTTCTACCGCGGCATGTGGTCGAGCCTGAAGATGAAGACGTTCAACATGGACAGTCTCATCGCCATCGGCACGAGCACGGCCTTCCTCTACAGTCTCTACGAATTCGCCCGCTACGTGGTGGAGAACGGCACCGTCTGGGCGCCGATGGGCGCCAAGATCCCCGACCTCTACTTCGAGATCAGCGCCTTCCTCATCACCTTCGTGCTGATGGGCAAATGGCTCGAAGCGAAGGCCAAAGGCAAGACCAGCGCGGCCATCCAGAAGCTGATGGGGCTTCAAGCCAAGACGGCCCGGGTCGTCCGCGGCGGGACAGCCGTGGACATCCCCATCGACCAGGTCGTGGAGAACGACACGGTCGTGGTGCGGCCGGGAGAGAAGGTCCCGGTCGACGGCATCGTGACCAAGGGTTTCTCCTCGGTCGACGAATCCATGCTCACGGGGGAGAGCATCCCCGTGGAGAAAAAGGAGGGAGACACCGTCATCGGATCGACCATCAACAAGAACGGCAGCTTCGAATTTGCGGCCACCAAGGTCGGGTCGGAGACCGCGCTGGCGCAGATCATCCGGCTCATCGAGGACGCGCAGGGCTCGAAGGCGCCCATCCAGGCCGTGGCTGACCGCATCTCGGCATGGTTCGTGCCCGCGGTCGTCGGCATCGCCGTGCTGACCTTCCTGGTCTGGTACTTCCTGCTCGGCGCCCCGCTGGCCTTCGCGCTGCTGGCGTTCATCTCGGTCATCGTCATCGCCTGTCCCTGCGCGCTGGGCCTCGGCACGCCGACGGCGGTCATGGTCGGCACCGGCAAGGGCGCCGAGCACGGCATCCTCATCAAGGGCGGCGAACCGCTCGAGGGGGCGTCCAAGATCCGGGCCGTGGTCTTCGACAAGACCGGCACGCTGACCAAAGGCAAGCCCGAAGTGACCGACGTCGTTCCCCTGGCGGAAGTCGACGAGGACGACATCCTGTCCATCGCGGGCAGCCTCGAGAAGTCGTCGGAACACCCGCTTGCCGAGAGCATCTACGCATACGCCGTGCAGGAGAACGCGGTCATCGAGGAGGTCCGCGACTTCCGGGCCATCCCCGGCCACGGGGTGGCGGGCGTGATCGGCGTCACGGAATACTTCCTCGGCAACCGCAAGCTCATGGCGACGCTGGGGTGCGACACGTCCCGCGCGGAGCGCAAGCTGCAGCGCCTGGAAGAAGCCGGCAAAACCGCCATGCTCCTGGCCACCAAGGAGCGGATCGTGGGCATCGTCGCCGCCGCGGACACGCTCAGGGAAACGTCCCTCGACGCCGTGCGCGAACTCGGGAAGATGCGCATCGCCGTGTACATGATCACGGGCGACAACAAACGCACGGCGGACGCCATCGCCAAGCAGGCCGGCATCACCAACGTGCTGGCCGAAGTCCTGCCGCAGGACAAGGCGCACGAAGTGCGCAAGCTCCAGGAACGGGGATTGGCCGTGGCCATGGTCGGCGACGGCATCAACGACAGTCCGGCGCTGGCCCAAGCCGACGTCGGCATCGCCATGGGCGGCGGCACGGACGTGGCCATGGAAACCGGCGGCATCGTCATCATGAAGAACGACCCGCGCGACGTGGTGAACGCCATCCGGTTGAGCAGGAAAACCATGGGCAAGGTCCGCCAGAACATGTTCTTCGCCCTGTTCTACAACATCATCGGCATCCCGGTGGCGGCGCGGGTCTTCATCGCCCTGGGCATCTCGCTGCGGCCGGAACTCGCCGGTCTGGCCATGGTCTTCAGCTCGGTCTCGGTGATCGGCAACTCGTTGCTCCTCAAGGGGTTCGCGCCGAACCGGAGGAACCTGATCTCCGACGTCGCACCGGTCCTGATGACCGCGGTCTTCACGCTGCTCTTCCTGGCATTCGCCAAAATCAGCGGCTGATCCTGGCGCTATGCAACTTCGAAATCTGCGCATCCCTCTCATGGTCGCCGCCGCGATAGGAGCGGGTCTGCTGATCAACGGGGCGGCGCCAAAACCTGCAGCAACGGTCGGTGATGATCCGCGGAACGCGGAAACGACGGTTCCGGTGAAAACGTCGGCGACGATCTACCGGTCGCCGTCGTGCGGATGTTGCGGCAGTTACATCTCGTACCTCGAAGGGAGGGGGTATGCCGTGACCACCGAATTCATGAAAAAGAACGGACAACGCTTGGACCGCTTCGGCATACCGGAAGACATGGCCAGCTGCCACACGATGCAGGTCGGCCCGTACGTCGTTGAAGGACACGTGCCCGAAGAGGCCATCCGGAAGCTGCTCGACGAAAAACCGGACATCCGCGGCATTGCCTTGCCGGGCATGCCGTTCGGTTCCCCGGGCATGCCGGGGGAAAAAGAGGAGGACTTCACCATCTACCGTCTGGAAAAGGACGGCACGACCTCTCCGTTCGTGGTCATCTGACATCGAACCTCACAAACGACTATGCATCACGAAGAAACAAAAGAGAGCGTTCCCCTGGTGCTGCCGCCGCGGACGGCCTTCCTCGCCGGTATCGCCGCGGGGGTGCTCATCCTCTGCAGCATCGGCTTCTTCGTCCTTCTGGCGATCGTGCTGCGAGGGAATTGACGCTGTCCTTGTGCGGATCCGACTCCCGCCTGCCGGAAGGCGGGCGGGAGTCCGTTGCGCAAAAAAAAGAAACCGGCAGGAGCCGGGGCGGCCGCGGACGGTTCAGCGTCCGGCGGCCTGGAACTCGTCGACGATCTTGGCGATGGCGATCCGCGAACGCGCGTAAGTGAGCGTCGCGAAGTAGCCATCACGATCCTCCCCGCTGATGAGGCAGCCGACGGCATCGATCCACGGGGGCTGATACTTGACGTCCGGCACATGGAGGTGCCACGCCGGCGCATCTCCCCGCAACGACCACGTCAGCTCCACGATGCGGCGATGGTGGGGCATCGGTGCCGCCCGTCGCAGCTCGAGGTACGAGACGATCGGCGTCCAGTTGGCCGCGAGGTCGACCTCGCGGACGCCGACCTCCAACTCGATCTCGTGGTGGCCCGCCACGTACTTGCAGCCGGTCGAGGCGCCCTCGTACTGGAGCACGAGCCCGCGCATCGTCAGCAGCAGCGCCGTCTCGCGCATCACCGCCAGCGCGGCGATGTACTGGTCCAGCGCCATCACGGGCTGGAAATTAAACTTCCGCATCAGGTTCTCCATCTCTCTTCCGCTCTCCTTCGTGTCGGCACCATGACACGCCGACGCCCTCGCGTCAACCCTCAGCGGTTCCTGCGGTAGGCGTCAAAAATCATGGCATCGGTCATGAGCTCGACCGGCGCCTTGTCGTCGGTGAGCACGGTGCCGGTGGACGAATCGATGTCTCCGCGCTCGTTCATGACGCCGGCGTAGACCGGACCGAGCTCTTCCGGCAGGCGGCCGCGCGCGCCCTCCCAATCTATTTCCTGGTCGGACGCGACGATGACGCGGTTCCAGCTGAGCGGCACGTGGTACAGATCAACGTAGGGAAAAACCGTTTCGATCGTTTTCACGATCGAGGTCAGGAGCGGCGAGGTGCGCAACGGCGCGTTGACGTTGGCCACAAGGATGCCGCCCGGGTTCAGACGCGATTTGGCCAGCGTAAAAAATTCCTGCGACGCCATGTGCGGCGGGATGTAGAGCTGGTTAGCGTAGGCGTCGACCAGGATCATGTCGAAACGCTGGTCGGTGCGCTGCAGGAAGGTGCGGGCGTCTTCGATGACGATCTCCAGTTGGTCCTTGGGCAGCGTGTCGAGTGAAAAAAACTGGCGGCCGAATGCGACCACCTGTGCGTCGATCTCCACCCCGGTGACGTGTACGCCGCCCGGCGGCCGCGTCTGGATGATGCCCCGCGCGATGGTGCCGGTGGCCAGCCCCAGGATGAGCACGCGCGGCTTCTCGGCCTTGGTCAGGTTGGGCAGCGGATAGACCGTGTCCCAGTAGCGGCCAGTGTAGGGCGAATCGGCGTATTCCACCGACTGGTCGGCCATGCCTTCGTTGAAACGCAGAAAACGCGCGCCCTTGTTCTCGAGGATTTGGATGTACTGGTACGGGCTCTCGGCTTCGGCCAAAGCGCGTTCCGAGGCGCGCACCGGGACCTGCGCCGCCCACGGCACAATCAGGAACACGGCCAGCGAAATGAACGCGCGCTTGCCGGCCAGACCGGCCATCACGGTCACGAGCAGGATGCCCGCGAACAACAGGACCGTGGCGCGGCTGCCGATGGTCGGAACGAAGTAGAAAGCCGGTGCGAAGGTACCCACCAGCGATCCGACGGTGGAGAGCGCGAAGACGCCGCCCGCCGTCTCCCCCGCTCCCCGATGGTCGCTGAGCAGCTTGATCAGGAAGGGGCTGGTCATGCCCATCAGGAGGATCGGCGCGGCGAACAGCAGGAGCAGCACGATGAACGAACCGACGGCGATCAGCATCGAGCCGGAGACGGCGATCATCCTGCTGATGACGATGGAGGAAAACGGCGCGACCGCGAACGGAATGAGCAGCGCCAGCGCGGAGGCGGCCAGCAGAATGAACAGAAGCGTGTCGCGCTTCGGCGATCGCTCAGCCAGTTTGCCGCCGACCCAGTAGCCGACGGCGAGCGCCGCCAAAATCATGCCGATGACGTTGGCCCAGACGAACAGCGACGTGCCGAAATACGGCGCCACCAGGCGCGACGCAGTCATTTCGATCGCCATGACGCACATCCCGGAGACGAACGCCACGACCCACAAGTACGTCCGCTGGGGAATCATGGCAGGGACTGCGGGAGGACGGAGATCTGTTCAGCCGGCGTCATGCGCGGCGCAAAACGGTCGCTGCAGGTCAGCGCTTTGCAGAGCGCGCCCTGCGGAAAGGACGCCGCCCAGGTCTGCACGCCGACGAAGAAGGTGAGGCTGACCAACGCCGCCGCGAACAACACTTTCATGTGCCGGGAAATCTGGGAGACGAACGTTTGTGCCGCCTCCGGTCCGAAGTCGCGGCGGATGGTGGCGACGACGCGCGCCGAGAGCGACGAGAAATAGCCGCAGCGCGTCTCGCTGGCGCGGTAGACGTAGGTGCCCTCCTGCATGGTGCGGGCCAGCAGGCCTTTCGCGGCCAGACGGGACATGACCGTCATGACCGTGGTGTAGGCCACGTCGGTCCCCTGCTTGCCCAACCGTTCATGCACGTCGCGGACCGTAAACACGTCCTCTTCTTTCCAGAGGATGTTCATGACCGCGGCCTCGAGTTCGCCGAACAGCTTCATACTCCCCCTATCGTACTACGCCCGGTAGCAGGCGGAAAGTCAGGTCTGTGGACCGCCGGTCGCGAGACGCTTTTTTCGGGCAAAAACGGCCCGCACGATCAGGTAGTCGCCGACCAGGAAGAGCAGGCCGCTGGCGTACTGGGCCGGCGTGAAGCCGTAGATGCGCGGGTCACTGTTGGGCAGGTCCGTGGCGCGCAAAAAGTCGGCCATGAAGCGGAGAACCGCGTAGAGCTGGACGGCCACGGCCGTGGTCACGCCGGGGAACTTCTTGCCGATGGCACGATGCAGCGGAAAGGCCACCGCGAAGACGAGCAGGCCGATCACCCCGTCGATCATGCCCAGGTCGAAGCGGGCACCGCCGGGAAACTGCACGCCGAACGGAGAGTTGGTGAGCGTGCCCGGATGGTCGTGAATCAGGAAGCAACCGATCCGTCCGATGAACCAACCGAGCGGCAACGCGGCCAACGTGGCGTCCGTGATGCGCAGCAGCGGCGCGCCTTTCATCCGCAGCCAAACGAGCGCCGCCCCGGCGCCGCCGATGAAACCGCCGTAGGAGGAAAGACCGCCTTTCCAGATCATGCCGATCTCGGCGAGGTTGGCGCGGTAGAAATCCCAGTCGTAAAAAAAGACGTGGCCCAATCGTGCGCCGATGATGGCGCCGACCATGGCCACGAAGGCCAGATCCCAGGCCAGCCGCGCCTCGAGTCCCTCGCGCTTCAGGGTGCGGGACAGGAGCGCCGTTGCAGCGACGATGCCGAGCGCCACGAACGAGCCCCATACCTGGATGGGGATGGGGCCGAGCGGAATCACGTGCAGTTCAAAATACGGAATCATGCCGGTTTATGGCGTGCTTGCAGGAAGACGCCGAGCAGCATCACGGCGGCGGCGAGCAAGCCCATCTTGCCGAAGACGCTCCCCCACGGCAAGACGCCGGGCGAGGCCAGAACGAGCGCCGAGGCCACGAGGATGGCGGCCGCCACGATCGCCAGGATGCGCAGATCGTTCTCGCGGTCGAACTCCTCCATCAGCACCTTCAGTTCGTCGAGATCGAGCCGCACCGAGAAGTTCCCCTCTTCCATGCGCTTCAGAAGGGCCGAGGTACGCTCCGGGATCAACGGCAGCTTGCGGACGAACTCCAGAGCCTCCTCCCGTGTTTCCGGCAGCCAGCTGCGCGGGTCAAGGCGCGCCATGGTCAACTGGTCGAACAACGGCGCCATGGACGCATCCAGGTTGATCTTCGGATCAAGCTTCTGCAGCACGGTCTCGATGGTCAGGAGCGCTTTGGCGAACAGCACGAGGTCCGTCGGGAACCGCACGCCGTGGCGGCCGCCGGAGACGATGATCTTGTAGTAAGCGTGCGGCAATCCCTTGTGCGACGACGGCCGGTAGACCACGGCGTCGACGTGCTTGCGCACTTCCGCGCTGAAACCGACGACGTCGGCCTCCGGCGCAAGCGTCGACATGTCGAGCACGTGCTTCACGAAGGCCTCCATGTCGCGGCGCAGGTAGGCCTGGAAGGCGGAAACAAGCTCGTAACGCAGCGCCGAAGGCAGATAGCCCATGATGCCGAAATCGTAGAGCACGATGCCCCCGCCCGGCGCGACGAGCAGGTTGCCCGGATGCGGGTCGCCGTGAAAGAAGCCGGTGACGAAGAACTGGTGCAGGAAGGCTTCCATGACGAAGGCGGCAGTCTCCTTACGGTTGACCTTTGTGCTGCGCAGCCGCTTCAGCTGTCCGAGGCGGATGCCGGAGACCTCGTCGAGCGCGAGGAGTCCCGGCCGCGTGTAGTCCCAGTGGACGGCCGGCACGTGCATGCGCGGCTCCTCGGCGAAGTCCGCGCGGAAACGTTCGACGTGCCCGGCTTCGACGGTGAAATCCAGCTCGCGCAGCGTCCATTCGGAAAAAGTGCGGACGATGTCCACCGGCTGGTAGTTGCGCGCGGCCGGCAGGGCGCGTTCCAGCAGGCGCGCCAGGAGCGCCAGGAGATGCAAGTCACGCGTCACCTCGGCGCGGATGCCGGGCCGCTGCACTTTCAAGACGATGTGCTTGCCGTCATGGGTCACGGCGCGGTGCACCTGCGCCATGGACGCCGAAGCGATCGGGCGGGGCGACACGGATCGGAAAAACGTCTTCACGCCGCCGCCCAGCTGTTCTTCGAGCGCGGCCAGCACGTCCGCGTACGGCACCGGCGCGGCGCGCTCCTGCAATTTGGCGAATTCCGCGGCCGCATCCTCCCCCACCACGTCCGGCCGCAGCGCCAGCATCTGTCCGAATTTCACGAAGGTCGGCCCGAGCTGTTCGCAGGCTTTGCGGAAACGCACCTCGACCGACACGGCCGGACCGGCCTGCGCCGCACGCAGACCGCAGACCAGCCGCCGCGGCAGCGGCACCAGTCTGCACAGGTTGATGTCCTGGAGCTGGCGCTCAAAACCCGCTTCAAAAAGAACACTGACAATTTCTCGCAGGCGCTGCGCGTCGTCGATGCCGCGGCGCAGATTGTATGCCTCCTTTTTCACATCCTCCCAGATGAGAGCGGCGGTTATGTCCGCTTCGGCGCACGCCAGACGGCGCGGGCGGGCAGGTCGTCGCTGCCGTAGCTGATCTCCAATTTCCCCCCTTTACGGCTCTCATTTAGTTTTTTCCCGATCCGGACGGCGAGATGGTTCTGCGTCGTCAGGACGCGGATCTCGGCGCCGCGCATGTCCACCGACAGCACGCGCGTTTCCGAATTGCGCTGGCGCTCACGGGCCGCGTAAGCGGCGATCGTCTGAAGCACCAACGGCCGGTCGTCCGCCGCCAATCCTTTGATGACGAGTACCCCTTCGGCGGCGGTCACGCCACGGGTGCGCTCGCTGGCGCAGGCCGGGCAGGTCGCGCCACGGGCGATGCGCACGAGCTTCTTTTCGAGCGTCGCAGGAACGAACAACCAGTGCCCCTTCAGGAAGTAGGCGCCGCAAGCCGAACACCGCACCGCACCGCGCTTTTTGACTTCCTTTTCCCACCACTGCGGCGTGTGCTGCTCGATCAGCCGTTTGCGCGCCTTCATGGAACGCGCAGTGACGCCGCGTCCGGTGGAACGCGCCGTCTTCGTCTTGATCCGTTTGTTGGAGTTGGGTCCGGTGCGCATAGTTCAGCCGAACAGACGCGGCTCCGTCGTTCCCATCGGGTGGGTATCTTGATAGAGGCCGGCGGCCGCCAACAGCGTTCCTTCGGACAACGCCGGACCGATCAGCTGGAGACCGACCGGCAAGCCGTGCGCGAGTCCGCACGGCACGGACACGGCCGGCAGCCCGGCGATGTTCACGGACACGGTGTAGACGTCGGACAGGTACATGGTCAGCGGATCGCTGAACTTCTCCCCCAGCGGCCAGGCCACCGTCGGCGACGTCGGGGTCAGCAGCAGATCGACCTGGCCGAAGGCGCTGTCGAAGTCGGTACGCACCAGCGTGCGCACCTGCTGGGCGCGGCGGTAGTAGGCGTCGTAGTAGCCGGCCGATAACGCGTAGGTGCCCACCAGAATGCGGCGACGGACCTCCGGACCGAACAGCGCGCCGCGCGTGGCGGCGTAGGTGGCGTGCAGGTCGGCGGCACGGACGCGTTCGCCGTAGCGGATGCCGTCGTACCGCGCCATGTTGGACGAGACTTCCGCGGGAACGATGACGTAATACGCGGCCAGCGCGTGGGATGAGGCGGGCAGCGAGACTTCGCGCACCTTCGCTCCCATCCCTTCAAAGGCCTTGATGGCTTCACGTACGCGCGCTTCCACTTCTGCATCCATGCCCTCGGCGAAAAACTCCTGCGGCACGCCCACGGTCAGCCCTTCCAGCGAGGCGCGCGAGCTCCAGGCAAAGGCCTCACCGGCCAACGTCGTGGCGTCCTTGGGGTCGGCGCCGGAGATGATGGAAAACAAGATGGCGGCGTCCTCCGGCGTGCGCGTCAGCGTGCCGATTTGGTCCAAAGAGCTCGCCATGGCCATCAGACCGTGACGCGAGACGCGGCCGTAGGTCGGCTTCAGGCCGACGATGCCGGTCAGCGCGGCGGGTTGGCGGATGGAGCCGCCGGTGTCCGAACCGAGCGCGGCCGGCACCATGCCGGCGGCAACGGCCGCGGCCGAACCGCCGGAGGAACCGCCCGGCACGCGTTCCCTGTCCCACGGGTTGCGCGTCGCGCCGAAGGCCGAATTTTCCGTGGACGATCCCATGGCGAACTCGTCCATGTTGGTGCGCCCGACGATGATGGCGCCGGCCGAACGCAGACGCTCCACGGCCGTGGCCGTGTAGGCGCTGCGGTACGTGGCGAGCATGCGCGAACCGGCGGAGGCGGCGTGGCCTTCGTCGACGAGGTTGTCCTTGATGGCGATGGGAATACCGGCCAGCGGCCCGAGCCCGCCGCCCGCGGCGCGCGCGGCATCGCAAATCTCGGCGGCGTGCACGGCCTCCTGTTCGTACACCTCAACGAAGGCATGCACCGCCGGTTCGTGCCGGGCGATGCGCGCCAAGGTGTCCTTCATGGCTTCGGCGGCCGAGAGGCTCTTGCCGCGCAGGGCTTCCTGGAGTTCCGCAACGGTCATGGCCGCCATATCAGCCCTGTTTATGTCCGAGCGCGGCTTGCGCTTTGACGTAGTCGCCACTTTTCTCCGGCGCGGCCTCAAGCAACGCCTGCCGCGTTTCCGCGTCGCCGGCATCCGGAATGTCCTCACGCAACCGCTGGCCGAGCTCGACGCCGCGGAACGTCGGGTCCACGCCGGTCACGTCGATCTTCTGCAAAGAAGCGACATAACCGATGATGGCGCCGACCTGCTCCTGCATGGTTTCGCGCTCCCCCGCCGGTACGTCCAAACGCGCCAGTTTTGCCAGATGATCCAGTTCTTCCGAAGTGAGCTTCATATCGCCAAAGTATATCACGCCGCCCCTCACCCGCCGATCAGCTTGCGGAACCGCTGTTCATCGATCACGGGCACGCCGAGCTTCTTGCCTTTCTCGAATTTGGAGCCGGGTTTCGCCCCCGCCACGACGTAGCTCGTTTTCTTGGTAACGCTCTCCGAGGCGTCGCCGCCGAGGTAGCGCACCTTCTCCTTGGCCTCCTCGCGGCTCATGCCGTCCATCTCCCCCGTAAAGACGAAGCTCTTGCCGGCCAACGGCTGGCCCGCGGCGCGCTTGGGCTCCTCGATGACGACGCCGACGTCGAGCAGGCGGTCGACCATGGCCTGGTTGTGCTTTTCCGCGAACCATCCGTGGATGCTGGCGGCCACGACCTCGCCGATGTTGGGCACGGCGCCGAGCTCCTCGAGGGACGCGCTGCGCACCGCCGCGAGCGAACGGAAACGCCTGGCCAGGTCCTCCGCCGTTTCCTCGCCGACGTGCGGAATCCCGAGCGAGCCGATGAAGCGCGGCAGGGGGATGCGCTTGGCCGCGGCAATGGCGGCGACCAGGTTCTCGGCCGATTTTTCGGCGAAACGTTCGAGGCCGACGAGTTCGTCTTTGGTGAGCGTGAACAGGTCGCCCGCTTCCGAAACAAGCCCTTCCTGCTGGAGCTGCTCCAGGATCTTCGGACCGAGGCCGTCGATCTCGAAGCCGCCGACGAAGTGGATCAGCCGTTCGGTTTTTTTGCCCGGACACTTCGGGTTCACGCAGCGGATGGCGACTTCTCCGGAACGCCGCTCCAGCGGTTCGCCGCAGGCCGGGCAGGTCCTGGCGATCTTCACCGGTTTTTCCCCGCCGGTGCGCAGCTTCGGCAACACCTGGACGATCTTCGGAATGATGTCGCCGGCTTTTTCGAGGATGACGGTGTCGCCGATCTTCAGGCCGAGCCGTTCGATCTCGTCGGCGTTGTGGAGCGTGGCGTGGCGCACCGTGGTGCCGGCAACGAACACCGGGTCCATCACGGCGATCGGGGTGATGGCCCCGGTCCGACCGACCTGCCAGCGCACGTCGCGCACCACGGTCGTGGCCTGCTCCGGCGGAAACTTGTAGGCGACGAGCCCGCGCGGCGTTTTGCCGATGACGCCGAGTTCGCGGAAGGCGGCATTGTCGTTGACGCGCACCACGATGCCGTCCAACCAATAGCCGAGCTTGGCGCGCTTCTTCCGGACGCGTTCATACACCGCCTGGATGCCGGCAATGTCGTGCGCCGGTCCGCCTTCCGGATTCACGGGCACGCCGAGCAACCGGAGCAGATCAAGCTCGGCGGCATGCGTGGCGCAGCCCACGTCGCTGACGATGTCCCAACCGAAGAACGAAAGTTTGCGCGAAGCGGTGATGCGCGGATCGAGCTGGCGGACGCTGCCCGCGGAAACGTTGCGCGGGTTGGCGAACGGTTCGCTCCCCTCTTTCCTGGCACGCGCGTTGAGCGCCTCGAAATCTTTCTTCGTCATGTAGACTTCGCCGCGCAATTCGAAACGGCCGATCCTGTCGTCGCGGAAGGCGCGCAGTTTTTTGGCGTCGGTGCCGGGATGCGCTTTGAGAAACGCGCCGAGCTCGGCCTCGCTCGGCTGCCGGAGGCGCAGCGGCACGGCCTCGATGGTCCGGACGTTGCTCGTCACGTCCTCCCCCACCCGCCCGTCGCCGCGCGTGGCCGCGGAAAAAAGCACGCCGTCGCGGTAGACGATGCTCATCGCCAGGCCGTCGATCTTGACCATGCAATAGCAGTCGAAGCGCCTGCCTGCCGGCAGGCCAGGCGTACCAAGCAGTTTGACGATGCGCGCGTACCATTCGCCGAGCTCGTCCGGCGTGAAGACGTCCTCCATGGAGAGCATCGGACTCTCGTGGCTGACCTTCTTGAACCCGGGCAGCGCCTCGCCGCCGACGCGCTGGGTCGGCGAATCCGACGTGATCAAGTCCGGGAACTGCTGCTCGAGCTGGTAGAGCTCGTGCTTGAGCGAATCGTGCGCCGCATCGGAAATCTCCGACGTGTCGAGCACGTGGTATTCGTAGCGATACCGATCGATCAGTTCGCGGAGTTTGGCGATGCGCTTTTTTGCTTCTTCTCTGGTCATGCTCAGGGACACATGGGCGGCGCGCCGCCCTTCACGATTTCGCATTCCGAGAACAGCACGAAGTCGAACAGGCCGGACAGCGTGGTCACGGTCGGCGCCACCACCTGGCTGGCTTGCCGCGTGCCAGCGTACTCCCCGGTGGAGACGATCGCCACCCGGTCCGGGAAGGCCGCGGGAGCGCCGCCGGCGTCGATGGCGTCGATGCGCACGTTCACGGCGTCGCACCGTTCGGCTTTGAGGCGGACGCGCGCCGCATTCGCGCCCGGATTGGAAAGCACGTAGGTGACCGGGCCGTCGTTGGCGTAGCGGAACTTGGTGATGCTCGGCGTCCAACCCACGCCCGGCTCGAACGTCACCGACGAAATCTCGATCACCGACGCGGCGCCGCAGGCGGCGTCCCAGTCGATGACGAGCTGGGCCACGCCGCCGGAGGGCGGGGTCGCGGCCGGATCATACAGCACCAATTCGTAGACGCCGTCCTTGGCGATGGTCGTGAAGATGGGCGCCGGCTCCCGCACGATCTCGCGGGCGTACGATGCGCCGTTGTCGAGCTCGGCCCCGGCGGCCAGGGCGCCCGGACTGGTCCCGAGCTTGCGGATCTCGTAGAGCGCCCGCTCGTTGCCGGACTCGGCGGCGTAGGCGGCCACCTGCGAGGCGTCGGCGGAACGGGCGGCCCGAATCTCCCGCAGCACCAAGGTGCCGACGGCCATGCCGCCGAGCAGGATGGAGCTCATGGCGAACAGCGCCAGGAGCAGGACGTTTCCCCGAGGCGGGCGGAGGCTAGCGGACATACAGGCGGCTGGCGACGGTAGTCTGGACGCGGACGGACGCGGCCGAGGCGCCGCTGCCGGAGCGCAAGGCGAGCACGACGGTCACCGACGGCTGCGGCACGACCGAGCCGGGCGGCGAGACGAACGGGTCGGTGATCGGATTGACGACGACCATGAACTGCTCGACGACCGCGCCTTCCGGAGTCAGCGAGGCCGTTTCCCCGTTTTCCTCGACGAGCAGGCAGGGGCTCGATCCCGTCGGACAGCCGCTCTCCGACCGGCGGAAGGAAAACGTGCCGCCGCCGGACGCCGACAGGAACAGCCGCGTGTCGGTCAACCCGAGCGGGCCGCCTTCGGCCGGATCGGCGTACCGGGCATAGTCGATGCTCCCCCGCCGGACGCCGCGGGCCATCTGTTCGACGGCCACGCGCGCCGTCGCCGCCAGCTCCTCGCGGCCCAGCACCTTGCGCTCGGCGCGGTTGGCGATCAGGAACATGTCGGTCACGGCGACCATGGCCGTGGAAAAAATCGCCACGACCACCAGCACCTCCATCAAGGTAAAGCCGGCACGACCCTTTTGTTCCTTACCTCCAGTCATATAATTCGCCTTGCATTTCCAAACGATGGCCGCGGCCGGACACGGTCCAGGTGACGAGGACGCGCACGTCGGTGCCTACTTCGACCTGGCCGCCCGGACAGGCCGTGCCGTCGACCGAGGCGATCGTCGCCGCGTCGCCCTCCACCATGCAGATCGGCCGCAGCGTCAGCAGGCGGCGGAACGGCGACTCCACGGCGCCGGCCGGCGGCGCGCCGTCGTACTGGCGCAGCGAGCCGTCGGGGTCCTCGTAGACCACGGCGTCGGCGTCGCTGATCCCGGCGGCCGTAAAGTCGATCCGCCAATCTTTTTCCGGCATGAAAAACGGCACGCCGGTGCGGTCGCCGCCGGGACCGACCAGCGCCGTGTTCCAGGGAACGGCGGCCAGCCAGTTGCCGTCGCGGATGACGCGGGACGCCTCCATGGCTTCGCGGGCCAGACCGGTGGCCACGACGCGCGTCTGGCTTTCGTTGGAGGCGTTGAGCGAACTCGAGACGAGCGACAGCGTCCCGGCAATGCCGGACACGATGATGCCGAGCGCGATGATCATCTCCAGCATGCCTTGGCCGCGCGGAGGGAGGGGGTCGCGTGTCGCGTGTCGGAAACGCGTCATAGCGGCTGGTCTTCGATCCGCCGGCTGATGCGGTTGTAGCGCACCTCGCGCCGGGTGTTATTCAGCAGCTGTTCGAGCGTCACGGAAAACTCCTGCGCAGCCTGCGCGCCGTTGATCCAGACGTCCGGCCGCGGCGGCACGAACACCATGTCTCCCCCGCCGGCCGAGACGCGCACCCCGCCGGAGGCCGAAAACTTCTCCGTCAACAGCACTTCGCCCGCGTTCATGATGCGGTTGGCGTCGAGATCGGCGAACAACATCGCGTCCAACTCGCCCGTACCGACGTGGATGCCGTAGCCGCCGCGCGGGACGGTGTCGGACGGTGTTCCGCCGCCCGGACAGGTGCGCTCCGCCGTGCAGACCGGACCCGTCGGATCCCCGCTCAGGCACAGACAAACGGTGACGCCGGACGAGGCGCGGGATTCGGCGTCACGGATGAGCGAGGCGAAGGTCTGGGCGCCGAGGCGCAGCTCGTCGCTGCGCTCGCCGACGCGGAAGTTGACCATGACGAGCGCCGACATCACGGCGAAGATGCTCATGGAGACAAGCAGCTCGATGAGGGTGAACCCTTCGACGTGGTTCAGGGCAGGCCCGCGCTTCATAGCACGCCGTACAAATACCAATCGAGCATGGCCCGGCCCCAGAACAGCACGACGACGGTGGCCGCGCTCAGGAAGGTCCCGAACGGAATCTGGCTGCCGACGGTCTTCCGCTTCGATGCCAGCAGGACCGCGCCGACCGCGCCGCCGGAGAGGTAGGCAATGAAGAGCGCCACCAGCACCAACGGCCAGCCCAGGAGCACGCCCATCAGCGCGCCGAGCCGGATGTCGCCGCCGCCGATCCACTTCCCGCCGGAAATGACGTACTGCAGCAGGAAGAAACCGCCGCCCACCGCCGCGCCGATCAGCAGCATCGGCAACGGCACGCCGAGCGCCAGATTCCAAAGCAGGAACACGGCGATCGCCGGCAACGTGACCTGGTCCAGGATATAGCCGAACCATAGGTCGTACAGGAAGATCTGCACGAGGACCACGATGGCCGCCCAGTCGCGCAACAACGGCAGCACCCAGTCCGGCGCCAGGAACGCCTCGACGCCGCCGAATGCCGCGGGACCCAGCCGGATCACGGCGGCAAGCGCAAACAGCGCCGCCGTCGCCAGCTCCAACAACGGATAGCTCGCGCCGATCACGCCGCGGCAGTATCTGCACTTTCCGTCGAGCACAAGGTACGACAAGACCGGGACCAGGTCCCAGACGGCGAGCGGGTGGCGGCACTTCGGGCAGTGGGAACGTCCTGTCGCCCACCGCTCCCCCTTCGCCTGCCGCGAAATCAAGGCCGTAAGGACGCTGCCGAAGACCAGTCCGAGCAGCGCCGCAAGCGCGACGATCATGCCGACAGTATACCAAAAGCGCCCCGGTTGTGCCGGGACGCTCGCGTTTCAGTCGCAGCTGATGCCGTCCGGCGCGGACGTGCACTGGATGATCCCGTCGCCGCTGGTGTCCGCGAACTCGGCCGCCGGGCGTTCCAGGCGGAAGGTGATGCGGTAGGCGGCGCAGGGCGCGGCGCAGGTGTAACGGTAGACCCGGCCGGTCGCGGCGTCGTTCTGCGGGTCGCGGGGTACCTGGCCCATGTAGACCTGCTCCCCCGCCGCGGCCGCGGCGCGGAAGCCGGTGCCGTCGAGGACGCGGGAAGCGGCTTCGCCGAGCACCAGGTCCTGGGCCGGATAGGCGCTGGCGCCGGCGTAATGCAGCTCCAGCGCGTTGCCGATCTGCTTGAGGTCGGCGAGCCGCTTGGCATCGCGCGACTTGAGCCGGGCGTCGTTGAGCGCCGCGACGCCGATCGTCGCCAGCAGGCCGATGATGGCGATGACGACGAGCAGCTCGATCAGGGTGAACCCTCCGACGTGGCTCAGGACGGGCCCTTTCGTGTGTCGCATAGGTAACGCGAAAGCCACCCCGTCTCGGCGGGGTGGCTGCGCGGCTTACGTGCAGGCGATGCCGTCCTGCGTGGCGGTGCAGGTGATGTTCCCGTCGCCGCTCGTGTCGGTGTACTGGCCGGTCGGGCCTTCCAGGCTGAAGCCGAGCGTGTAGCTCGTCACCGAATTGCGCGTGTAGGTGTAATTGATCGTCGGCGACTGCGGGTCCCTCGGCATGAGACCCATGTAGACCGGTTCGGTCGCCGCGGCGCCGAAGCCGTCGCCGTCGAGCCGCGTCAGCCCTGCGGCAGTACCGATCACGGAACCCGCTGCCGCGTCCGGATACTGCTGGTTGTCCGAGTAGTAGAGTTCGAGCGCGGTCTGGATCTGTTTGACGTCCGAGACGCGCTTGGCGTCGCGCGACTTCTCACGGGCGCTGTTGAGGGCGACGACGGCGAGGGTCGAGAGCAAACCGATGATGGCGATGACCACCAGGAGCTCGATCAGGGTGAAGCCTTTGTGCGACTGTTTCATAATGCCTCCTTCGAAAATGACGTGTGGATAAATGTTCGAACCTATTATAGCACTTTCCCGTCCTAGAAGCTGTTGGCGATGTTGTACATGGGCAGAATCACGGCCGCGACCATGGTGCCGACGGCGACGCCCATGATGACCATGATCAGCGGCTCGATCAGCGTCACCAGGTTGCCGACCATGTTGTCGATCTCGCGGTTGTAGAAGGCGGCCAAACGGCGCAGCACTTCCCTGATCTTCCCGGTGTCTTCTCCCACGGCGAGCATCTGCACCAGCATCACCGGCACCGCCTTGTTCCCGCTCATGACCGTGACGATGGAGTTGCCGTCCTCGACTTCCTTCTGGGTGCGCAACAGGATGTCGCGGTAGGTGGCGTTGCCGACCACGTTCGAGGCGATGCCGAGCGCCGTCACTTCGTCCACACCGCCGGCCAGGAGCGTGTCCATGCTGCGGGCGAAACGCACCAGCGCGATGCGCTTGAACAACCCACCGAAGATCGGCATGCGGATCTTCATGGCATCCCACACGGCGCGGCCGAGCGGCTGGCGGATGGCGAACTGCAGGCCGACGATGGCGCCGACCACGAGGATGATCACCAACCACCACCAGTGCTGGAAGAACGACGAGACGCCGATCAGGATGCGCGTCGAGAGCGGCAGTTGGGCGCCGGTTTCGGCCAGCACGTCGGTCAGTTTGGGCAGCACCCAGGTCACCATGACGAAGCCGACGATGCTCAGGCCCGTCACGATGAAGGCCGGATACATCATGGCGCCGCGGATTTTCGCGGTCAGGTCGTAGTCCTTCTCCTCCTGGTCGGCCAGATATTCCAGCACGTCGGCGAGACGGCCGCTGGTTTCGCCGGAGCGGATCATGTTGACCATGAAGTCCGAGAAGGCATGGTGCTGCGCCATGGCGTCGGACAGCTTGGCGCCGGCTTCCACTTCGTCGGCCACGCTCTCCAGAACCTTCTGCAGCTGGCTGTTGGTGGTCTGGTTGATCAGCGCGCGCAGCGACTGCACCAGCGGCACGTTGGCAGAGACGAGCACGGAAAGCTGCCGCGCGAAGATGACGATGTCGCGCCGGCTGATGCGCTTCAGCCGCGCCAGCAAGGATTCCACCGTGGCCACGCGGATGTGCTCGGTGATCTGGACGTCCAAAAGACCCCGGTCCGTCAGAGTCGAGGCGGCGAATTCAGGAGTGTCCGCGTTGACGACGCCGCGGACCTCCTTGCCGCTGCGGTTGCGTGCGACGTAGTCGTACAGCGGCATGCTGCTCAGGAGACGTGCGCCAGGATTTTGCGCACTTTGGCGACGGTGTCGGCGGGAACGAAATGGGCCTTGATGAGGTAATCCACGGCACCGCCCTTGAGGCCGCGCTGGACGTCCTCCTTCTGGCCGAGGTTGGTCAGGATGACGACCGGAATGTGCTTGGTCGCGGCGTCCTTCTTGAGTTCGTCGAGCACTTCGAAGCCGTCCATCTTCGGCATCAGGACGTCCAGGAGGATGATGTCCGGCAGCTCCTTGCGCGCCACCTTGAGTCCGGCCAGGCCGTCGCCGGCCGAGAGCACGTCAAAGCCCTCCAGGGAGAACTTGGTGGTGTAGATGCCGGCCAGGAAAGCGTCGTCTTCGACGATCAGCACCCGAAATTTTTTCTTTGCGGCCATAGAAACGGGTTATTCGGTGTCCTCTTCCTCGCTGATGCGCAACACTTCTTCAACGGTGGTGATGCCGGCCAAGGCCTTCAGGATACCATCCTGCTTGAGCGAAATCATCCCTTGTCGGCGCGCTTCGGCGCGGATCTCGTCGGGCTTGGCGCCGCTGCTGATGATGCGCTGCAAGTCGCGGCTCACCGGGAGAATCTCGGCAATCGAGACGCGGCCCTGGTACCCCGAGTCGCCGCAGGTCTTGCAGCCCTTCCCGGCATAGAACACCAGCTGCCCCTCGATGCTGACGCCTTCCGGCAGCAAGCTGGCGGGCACGTTTTTCAGGTCCTTGCGCAGCACCTCGACGACCTCCTGCGGGATGTCGGTCGGGGCTTTGCAGTCCTTGCAAATGCGGCGTGCCAAACGCTGGGCGATGCCGACGTTGATGGTCGCGGCGATCAGGAACGGCTCCACGCCCAGGTCGACAAGCCGCGGAATGATGCCGAAAACGTCGTTGGTGTGGATGGTGGAGAAGATCAGGTGGCCGGTCAGCGCGGCATGGACGGCCAGCTCGGCCGTTTCCTTGTCGCGGATTTCGCCGACCATGATGACGTTGGGGTCCTGACGGAGCAGGGCGCGCAGACCGGAGGCGAAGGTGTAACCGATCTCCGGGCGGATCTGCGACTGGTTAACGCCCTTGATGTAGTACTCGACCGGGTCTTCCAAGGTCACGATGTTCTGCCCCTCGGCGTTCATCATGTTCAGCGTCGTGTAGAGCGTCGTGGATTTTCCGGAACCCGTGGGACCGGACACGAGCACGAGTCCGTGCGGCTGGGAAATTTCCTTCTTGATGATGGCGATGTTTTCCGGACGGTAGCCGAGCTGCTCCAGCGTCGGCACGCCGACGGACGTGTCCAAGATACGCATCACGACCTTCTCGTTGTCGACGACCGGGATGGTCGACACGCGGAAGTCGATGACTTTGCCGCCCAGCGTCTGGGTGATGCGGCCGTCCTGCGGGATGCGCGTTTCGTCCAGCTTCAGGTTGGCCATCACTTTGACGCGGGAGACGACGGCGCCATGGATATAGGCGGGCAGGGTCAGCGAAGTGCGCAGCACGCCGTCGACGCGGTAGCGGACGCGCGTCTGCTTCCCGAACGGTTCGACGTGGATGTCGGAGGCGCCCTGTTCCACGGCGGCGCGCATGATGACGGACACCATGCGGGACACCGGTGCGCCCTTGATGACCTCTTCCATCGTGCCTTCGGCGGCTTCGGCGGCCTTGCCCGGGCCCTTTTCGAACTTGCCTTTGGCGATCTCCAGGGCCTTTTCGACTTCCTGTCCGAATTCCTCATAGCGGCGCAACGCCGCGGCCAGACTCGATTCCGACGTCACGGCGAGACGCGCCGTCATCCCCTTCCCTTCCGCGTAGAAGGTCACGGCCTGAACATGCGCGTAGTCTTCCGGATCGGCAATCGCCACGGACAGCTGGCTGCCGTCGACGGCATAAGCCACGGCGCGGTGCGCTTCGGCGATTTCGCGCGGCACCAGTTCAATCACTTCGCGCGGGATGTCCACGTCGCGCAGGTCGACGTAGGGCAGGCCGAGCACGGCGGCGCGGGCGCGGGCCAGCGCTTCTTCCGGAATGCCGGAGTCCTTGAGGATGCGCAGCTCGTCCGCGGGTTTTTTGGCGATATCGGCGCGCACCGCCGCGATTTGCGCGTCGGTGGCGTCTCCGGCGCGCTTGAGCGCGTCCAGAAGCGGCGAGGGTTGTGCGGGTGCAGCGGGCATCAGGGAGCCGGTTCGGGTTCAGGAACGGCCGGCGCGGGCACTTCCGGCTCGGGCGGCGGCGCCGGCTCCTCCGCCGTCGCTCCCTCGGCGAGCCGCTCGGAGGCGGCGCCGGTCGCGTCGCGGAAGGGGTTGGCACGGCCGCGCACCGGCGGCGGCTGGACGGCGGCGGGCGCGCGCAAGGCGCTGAAGCGGGCATCGCGCAGCACGGCGGCGTCGAGCGTTTCCGGACGGCGGATCGGTGCGGCGTCCGGCGCCGCGCTATCGCGCAGGAAGAACCACCACGTGCCGAAGACGGCCACGGTGGCCACGGCGACGAGCAGCAGGATCAGCACCGGCCGGGAAAGTTGTGCGGAAGGTGCGGCCATATCAACGGGCCAAAAGATGGTACGTCCGCAGGTTCAGGCTGTAGGCGCCGGATTGCTGGAAGGCCACGGCCGTCACGTCGAACAGCCGGAGACTCCCCTCCAGGTTGCGCACGAAGGCCTTGAGTTTGGGATAGTCGCCGCCGGCCAGTGAAACGGCCACGTCGGTGCCGCCCACGGACGGCAGACCGGCAATGCTGTCTTTGCGCGGATTGGTGTCGACGGCGAGCATCTGGAGACCGGCCAGGCGCGACAGCTCCTCCAATGCGGTGATCACGGCCGGGACATCCGCTTCCGACGGCAGAAACCGCTCCAGGCGTTCGGTGTCGGTGCGCGAGAGCGCCGCGAATTGCCGCTGCAACGCTTCGAGTTCGGTGAGCTTGGCCTCGCGCTCGCCGAGCGCGGCCCGCTTGGCATCCACGTCGTATTTTCCGCCGTCACGGAAGGCGGCAAACACCGGGTGGACCAGACCGAAGTAGCCGGAGGCGAGGATCGCCAGGGCGAGCACCACGGACACGCCCGGCCAGTTGCGGCCGACGGCGTCAAGCGCCGAGGGACGGCGCGGCGCGGCTTTGAGGGGTCTGATGGGAGCGGCCATATCCTTAAGGACGGGTCAGCGCGGAGTGGACGACGCCGTGGCGGCCGGAGTGAGCAGGGTCGGCGCCAGGGTCAACGTCATGGTGAAGCGCACCCCGCGCACTTCTCCGTTCGGGGCGACGTCGGCGGTCATGCCGCCGGCCTCGACGCCGCTGATCATGCCGGTCGAGGTGCGGAAGACGACGATCTGCTCGGCGGCCGCGGCGAAGGATTCCGCCAACCCGTCGAGGGTGACCGTGCCCACGGATTCGCTGCGCAGCTGGGTGAAGGTGACGGTCGGAATGGTGTTGCGTTCCAGATAATCAAAGAAGCGCGTCCACTGGATATGGCCGTCGAGGAGCTTGCGCACGGCACCAAGCTGCCGGCCGGCACGGCGCGTGCTGACGAGGTTGGCGTCGGCTTCGGCGATGCGGGCGTCGGTCTGGGCGATGACCGCTTCGACGTTTTTGATCTCGGCGGTGCGCTGACCGGCCATGGCCCGGGCCACGCCGTAGCCTGCGGCCACGGCGATCACCGACACGATACCGACGGCCACGACGATGCGCAGACCGCCGCGGCTGCTCTTGACCGGCTTGCCGCCCTCTTCCGGAATCAGGGAGACGCGCAGCACGTGGTCGCTGCCGGCAGGCACGGAAAATTGCGGTCCGGTTTTGGTTTTGGCCGGCGGGGGCGGCGCAGCCGGCGGTTTGGCGGGCGGCGTCGGTTTCGGGGGGGGCGGCGGCGGGGGCGGCGCAGCCGGCGGCAACGGTTGCGGCCGGGGCGGTTGGGAAACGGCCGGCGGAGCGCTCATGGCCAGCGGCTTCGGCCCGGGCCCGGGCGTGGCGATCGGCGCGGGCTTGGTCGGCGGCTTGGCGATCAGCGGCTTCGGCTTGGCGCGGAACAAACGACCAAAGAACCCCGGTTGTTTGACCGGCGTTGCTGCGGACGGAGGCGGGGCGGCGGGCGCGTTCCCCGGGACGTACAGGGCGAATCCGGGTTTGTCCTTGGTGCGCTTTTTGCGTTCCTCCTCTTCTTTTTTCTTGAACTCCTCAGGAAGGAGCGAAATGCCGTCAGCCATCGGTGCGACGGTCAAGAATCACGAGAGCAGTATAGCACGTCCTATTCAATATCACGCATCGCCAGGCCCACAGCAACGCTGAAGCGAGCGCCGATCTGGTCCAGCACCGGCCGCAAATCAAGCGGGTAGACAACGCGGGCCCAGGGATCGCCGACGTAGGTCTTGATGCCGATGGTCGCGCCGATGGCATCGGCCAGCCGCGGAAACAACGCCGCGCCGCCGGTCAGGATGATCTTCTCGATCTGCCGCGGCGTTTCGTTCTGGCCGGCGTAGAGGTTCGAGGAGTAACGGATTTCGTTGAGCAGCATGGTCAGCGCGCTGTCGAACATCTTGGGCAGGCCGACGTCCGGCATGATCTCGGCCACGGCCTGGGCGTCGATCTTCATCTGCTCGGCCTGGGAGAGCGGCACGCGCATCGTCTCCGACATGGCGCGGGAGAGCGCCAGGCCGCCGAGGTTGAGCGAGCGGGACAGGAACGGGATGCCGTTCTGCACCACGACGATGTTGGTGCGCAACGCGCCCATGTCGATGATCATGACGTTGGCGCGGTCGCGGCCGATCAGCGAGCGGATCAGCGCGAAGGCTTCCGTCTCCAGCGACAGCAACTGCAGCCCGGCCAGCTTGAAGACGTCGATATATTTCTTGACCAGCGATTTCGAGGCGCCGGTCAGCAGCATGCGCGAGTAGTTGGCCTTCTTGGCCTCGCCACCGGCGTCCGGAATCGGCGTCGTCTCCAGGATCATCTCCTCGAGCGGCATCGGAATGAGTTTTTTGGCCTGCAGCTCGACCGCGGCGGACAGCGCTTTGCCCGTGGCCGCCGGCACGGTCACGACCGACGAAAAGACGGACGAGACCGGCAGGCCGGAGACGACTTTGACGGTGCTGGTTTTGGCGCGCTTGCAGATTTCCCGGAGCAACGCCGCGGCCGCGTCGGGCTTGTCGAGCAGGCTCTCCCCCACTTTGGCCACCGGATGCTCGGCAAAACCGTACGTCAAAAGCTTGGCGCGTCCTTTTTCGTTCATCAGTTCGACGACTTTGATGCCGCCGGCGCCGATGTCGATGCCGAGGTAGCTTTGCTTGGCGGGTTTTCCGAAGAGGGCCATGCGTGGAAGATTCGCCCCGAGTATATCACCTATCGCGGCGCGACGTCTGTGAATTTCGGCAGCGACGACACCACGTCGGCCATGCCCGGTGGCGGATTGGCCACGGCCCGACCGTCATACGTGATGCGTTCCGCAGGCTCCCCGCCCGCGGACGCGGCGCGTTCGAAGTTGAACTGGCGCGCGATCATCAAGCCGCCGACCTTCAAATGCTGGGTGCTGCCCGCGCCGGTGTAGACCGTGCCTTCCACGTAGTACGTGCCGACGATCTGGCTGACGCTCGCTTCCGACAGGCTGACCACGGCCGGCACAAGGACGGCCCCGCCCGCCGCGCGCTTGTCCACCACGATCACGCCGAGGGACGCCAGGTTGCGCAGCGTCCCGCCGGGCGCGCCCGCAGCGTAGCTCAGGTCGGCGTTGATGCTGAGTTTGCCTTCCACGAGGATGAGTCCGGCGCCGCTGCGCGTTCCGGCGGCGTTGCGGAACGCGCGCAGCGCGTTCACGTCAAGACCGTCCGGGAAGTAATAAACGCGGCCGTCGAGCACGTCCGGCACCTCGTTCCATTCGTCGGGCTGCAGCGTGGTGACGCGGCCGTAGGCGCCGCGCTTGATCCCGGCGATGTCGAGGCGGCCGAGCGGGCTGGCGTAGTTGGAAGATGCCGTCGGCAGCAGGAAGTCCTCGGGGTTCGGCACCGGGTCGCAGCCGGCCGTGCCGGAACCAGCCGCACCGCTCTGCACGACGAAGTTGACCGGCGCTCCTCCGCCGGCGGACACCAGGCAGAAGGTGGCGTTGGCCTGACCGGCGGGCGGCGGGTTCTCGGCGCGAATGCCGCGGCGCGAGTAAATATCCTCGAACAGCGCCTGCAGCCATGGCGTGTAGACCGGCTCGCAAAACGTGGGGTTGCCGTCGCCGTCGACCGGACACTGGTTGGGATCGGCCGTCGGCATGCAGCGCAGCGCGTTGTCCACCTGGCAGATGCCCGGGCACCACGGCGCGCAGGAGGAGTCGAGGCAGTCGATGTCGCCGTCGACGTCGTTGTCGTTCACGTCGGAACAGGCCACCTGCTCCAGGCCGGCGCCGAAGACGAAGGCTTCTTCGTTTGCACAGACGCCGACGCCCAGACAATCCGTGTCCGCGCAGTCCACGCCGGAGGTCGGCTGGTCGTCGTAGTTGCCGAAGCCGTTGTCGACGTCGTTGTCCACGCCGTCGTCGCAGACGAGTTCCGTCGAGGGGCAGCCGTAAGCATCCTGATGCCAGCAGGTGTCGTTGTCGGCATCCAGCAGGTTGTCGGCGCAGTCGGTCCGGCCGTCGCCGTCGTTGTCGTTGGTGTCCGTGCACTCGGCCGGGGACGATTCGGGGCCGCAGGTGACGCCGCCCGGACCGGCCACGCCCAGGCAGTCGGTGTCCGCGCAGTCGACGCGGCCGTCCAGGTCGTTGTCGAGGCCGTCGGCGCAGAGCGTCTCGTTGGTCACGAGCGTGGCCGTGGAAAAATCGATCCAGCCGACGCCGGTGCCGTCGTCGTTGCCGTTCCAGGCGAACCCGGTGACCGTGCCGGTCCCCAGATTCATGGTCACGAAGTACTCGCCGCAACCGACCGGTCCGCTGTTGTCGCAGTTCAGGGACACCCAACCGCGGCCCTTGAGCGACGGGATGTAGGCCCAGCCATGCACCTCATAATCGGCCGCCACCCAGGCGTAGACGCTGCCTCCGGGTTGCGTCGGCGCCGAGGCGTACGGGTTGCAGGTCTGACCGAAGCACATCCACCCCACGTTCTTGGACCAGGCCCAGCCCTTGATGCTGTAGCCGGTGGCGCCGCCGTACTGCCCGCTCACGGTATCCGCGATGTCCACGCCGTACTCCGGCGGACAGCCGCCGCCGGTGACGCAGTTCACGGAAAACCAGCCGACGCGCTCGCTCCACAACCACCCGCGCAGCCGGTCGCCGTCCGAGGCTCCCGCAGTCGACGCAAAAACCGCCGTGCCGAGCAGCACGAGGGTGCACGCCAACAATGCGGTGCGCCATGTCCTCCGCATGGCATCAGTATACCACGTCAACGCGCGAGATGGGCGTCGATGGCTTTGTTGACCTCGGCGTCCGCCTCCGTGTTCTTCTCGCGGCGGACGTGGTGGAAGGTCACTTTCTTAAAACCGGTTTTGACGTTATGGATTTTGAGAAAAATCTGGGCCAGGCCGGGGTTCTTGACCTTGTACTCCCCGTTCATCTGCTTCACGACGAGCTCCGAGTCCATGCGCATCTCGACCTCCTCCGCGCCCAAATCTTTGCAGCGCTCGAGTGCCGAGAGCACGGCCGAGTATTCGGCGATGTTGTTGGTCTGCCTGCCGAGGTAGCGGCCGTACGCTTCGATCGTCTCTTTCTCGTCCTTGATGACCACGCCCAAAGCGGCCGGCCCGGGATTGCCCCGCGCGCCGCCGTCGGTGTAGGTGATGAGTTTCTTATGGGACATGGGGCCGCAGATCAACGATCTTCAACTGCAATTCGCTCTTGCCGTTCCATTCGTTCGTGCCGAGCGTGAAGGCGACGTCAATGGTATCACCACTTTTTAACCGCGTCGCCCACTCCCCCATCCGGAAACCGATGGTCCGACGCACCGTGCCGTCCTCGCCGCGCACCGAGAGGCGCAGGTGTCCGCCGTCCTTCCCGACCACGCCGAACGAGTCGACGGTGACGCGCCGCGCCAGAAAACGCGGCTCCGGATTCTTTTCGCCGAACGGTTGGAAGCGTTCCAACGCTTCATGCAGTTCCCAACCGATGTCGGCCAGGCGCACCTGCGCGTCGAGATGCAACGTCGGCAGCAATTCGGCTTGCGCCAGGAGGGAGGTGGCATGCGCGCTCATCCGTTCACGGAACATCGGAAGCATCTCCGGTTTCACGGTGAACCCGCAGGCCTGAGGGTGACCGCCGTACTTCACGAAGAGTTCGGGCATGGCGTTCAAGGCCGTCATCATGTCGAATTCGGGGATGCCGCGGCCGCTGCCGACCCAGCCCGTTTCTTTTTTTCCGAGCGCGAACGTCGGCCGGTAAAACTGCTCGGCGATGCGCCCGGCGACCAGCCCGACGAGTCCGGCCGGCCAGTCTTCGCCGGCCACGACAATGGCGTGCCGCTCATCCTGCCGCTCATCGACGACCTGCCGGCGCGCTTCCAGCATCATCCGCTCGACCGCTTTCTGGCGGTCCTTGTTCAAATCCTGCAGCCGCTGCGCGAACGTCGTCGCCTCATCGTCATCCTCCGCCGTGAGCAGCCGGAAGGCATCTTCGGCATGGTGCATGCGTCCGGCGGCGTTGATGCGCGGACAGATCTGGAAGGCCACCGTCTCGCTGTCCACAATCTTCGGCTTCATCAGTCCCAACTTGTCGATGTGACCGGTCAGCTCGAGCAGTTTGCGCATGCCCGGGCGGCGATGCTTGTTCAGCACCACCAGCCCGTACTTCACGATGGCGCGCGTTTCTCCCAAGAGCGGGACCACGTCGCCGATGGAGCTGATCGCCGCGAATTCCAGCAGCCACTTCTCCCAGCCGAGCGGCATGTCGGCGGTGCGCTCGGGAAACTTTTTGCGCGCTTCGCTCAACAGGGCGCAGGCCAGCTTGAAGGCCACGCCGCCGCCCGCAAGTCCCTTGTCCGGATACGTTTCTCCGGGCACCAGCGGATGAATGGTGGCGTGTGCCTCCGGCAGTTCCGCTGGCATGGCGTGGTGATCCGTAATGATGGTGTCGATGCCGAGCTCGTTGCCGCGGGCGATCTCCGCGCGGTTGGCGATGCCGCAGTCGCAGGTGATCATCACGGTCGTGCCGCGCGCGGCCAGCATCTCCACGGTCCGCGTGATGATGCCGTAGCCGTCATCCTCGCGGTGCGGCAGGAAGACGTCGATCACCGCGCCCAGTTTTTTCAAAAGGATGTAGAGGAGCGCCGAAGCGTCCACGCCGTCGGCGTCGTAGTCGCCGTGGATGGTGACGGTCTCACGCTTCTCGATGGCGCGCATCAGCCGGTCCACGGCTTTCTGCATGTCGCGGAATAGGAACGGATCGTGCAAGGCCGTGGCGTACTGCGGATCCAAAAACGTCTCGGCCGCCTCGGGCGCGGCGATGCCGCGGCGGTACAGCAAATCGACCGCCACCGGATGCCACCCCGCAAACCGTTCACGCACCTCGCTCGGTGCGGGGTCCGCCACCTGCCATCGCCGTTCGGCCATAGTGGGCGCATCCTAGCAGAGCCTTGAAAAAGCCGCGTTGGGGATAAAAAAGAGAGGCCGCCCCGTAGGGTGCCTCAGGCCGCGCGCTCGACCAGGAACTGGCCGACGGCGTTGGCGACGATGACCGCCTCCGGGGCGCGGATCTCGCCCAGGCTCTTCTGGGCAAGCACGCCGCCCGTCAGCCGGTCGTAGACGCCGTCCCACTGGAACAGCCGCTCCGACAGCTCGATGTGCAGCCGCCAGATCCCGGTCTTGAAGTGGAGCAGCAGCAGCCCGAGGCCGTCGGTGCGCGCCGGCCTCCCCGGCGTCATGTCGCTCACCGTGATGCTGAACTCGCACTCCTCCGGCTTGGTGCGCGGAGCGGAGCACCCCAGCGTCACCATGAAGTTGCCGACTAGGACGTTCTCCGTGAAGCCGCGCATGGTCCTGTCAGGCCCGGGGCCGAACAGTCCGATGGTCAGGCCGGCGTCCCGCGGTCCGGCCCAGAGCGCCGCACGCACCGCGCGGACTTCCTGCGGTACGTTGATGTCGTCTCGATGCATGGACCCTCCTCGCTTTCCCCTATCACGTTGAAGCGTCCGCGTCAATCTAGAACCGGAAGAATGGCAGGAGCATGCCGACGACGGTCATGAGCGCCACGAGCAGCACGAAGAAAACCTTGGCAGCGTGGAACAGCTGTTTGCGTTTCATGCGTTTCTGCGTAATACCGCGAGATAGGTCTCCGGCGGAATGTCAACGCTCCCCTGCCCGGCCATGCGCTTCTTGCCCTTCTTCTGCTTCTCCAGGAGCTTGCGTTTGCGCGTCACGTCGCCGCCGCTCATTTTGGCGAGCACGTCCTTGCGGAAGGCCGAGATGCGCTCCGAGGCCACGACTTTGCCGCCGATCGAGGCCTGCAGCTTCACTTCGAAGTTCTGGCGCGGCAGGGATTCCTTGAGCTTCTCGACAACGGCGCGACCGACGCGCAGCGTTTCCTCGCGCGGCAGCAGCGCGGCCAGCGCCTCGACCGGCTCTTCGGCCACCAGAATGTCCAGCTTCACGATGTCGGCTTCGCGTTCGCCGATCAGTTCGTAATTCATGGAAGCGTAGCCGGAAGACGCCGACTTCAGCCGGTCGTAAAAGTCGACGAGGATCGAGGAGAGCGGAATGTCGTAATGGAGCACGACGCGGCCTTTGCCCTGCTCGCCGCTCGTCAGATACTCCGTGTTCTTGTAGATGCCGCGCTTCTCGGCCACCAGCGCCATGATGCCGCCGATGGCCGCCTCCGGCGCCACGACATCGAGTTTGACCCACGGCTCTTCCACTTTGGCGAGGCGGGACGGGTCCGGAAACGCCGCCGGGCTCTTGATGACGTTCACCTGCCCGTCGGTCGTGCTGACGCGGTAGGCCACGGACGGCGTGGTCACCACGATCTCCATGTTGTGCTCGCGCTTCAAACGCTCCTGGACGATTTCCAAGTGGAGCAGGCCGAGCATGCCGCAACGGAACCCGAAGCCGAGCGCCGCCGAATGTTCCGGCTCGAAGGCCAACGAGGCGTCGGAGAGTTTGAGTTTCAAGATGGCGTCACGCAGCCGTTCGTATTCGTTCCCTTCTTTGGGGAAGATGCCGGCGTAGACCATCGGTTTGACCTCGCGGTAACCGGCCAGCGGTTCCGCGCCTGCGCCTTTCACGGTGACGGTGTCGCCGACGCGAACGCCCTCGATATTTTTGAGCGCCGTGACGATGTAGCCGATCATGCCGGTTTCCAGATCCGGCTCCGCGATGGGCTGCGGCGTGAAGCGGCCGACCTCGAGCGCCTGGCCGTCCAGCGCCGTGCCGATCAGGTGGATCGGCGCGTTGGTGCGCACGCTTCCATCGACGATGCGACAGTAGGCCACCACGCCTTTGAACTCGTCGTACTTGGAGTCGAAAATGAGCGCGCGCAGCGGCGCGGACGGATTCCCCTTCGGCGGCGGGATGCGCGCGAGAATCGCGTCGAGGATGGCGGGGACGCCCTCGCCGGTTTTACCGGAGGCGCGCAGCACGTCCTCGGGCGCGCAGCCGATCAGCCCGACGATTTCCCCGATCACCTTGTCCACCTGCGCGTTCGGGAGGTCGATCTTGTTGACGACCGGGATGATCGTCAGATTCTGCTCCATCGCGAGGTACAGGTTGCCGAGCGTCTGGGCCTGCACGCCCTGCGTGGCATCGACGAGCAGCAGCGCGCCTTCGACGGCGGCCAGCGAGCGGGAGACTTCATAGGTGAAGTCGACGTGTCCCGGCGTGTCGATCAGGTTCAGCACGTGGTCCTTGTAGGTCATGCGCGCCGGCTGCAGCTTGATGGTGATGCCGCGCTCGCGTTCCAAATCCATCATGTCCAAGAGCTGCTCCTTCATCTTGCGCTTCTCGACCGTGCCGGTGATCTCAAGCAAACGATCGGCAAGCGTGGACTTGCCGTGGTCGATATGGGCGATGATGCAGAAGTTACGGATCCGGTTCTGATCCATAGAACGCAGCCGATCATACGGGGAAAAGCCCGCCTTGGCTAACCCTCGTCGTTCTTTCTTCAGGCTTGACCGGAAGCCGTTTTTGTTGCATGATCTTGGCCGTCTTGGGAGCTCCCTTTCCCGGACCCACGGAGGACGCGTGATCGACACCACCGGATACGGCCGCCTGCGCGCGCAGCAAGAGAACCGTCGCAAGCTCCGGGGCATGATCGCCGTCGCGATCATCCTCGGCCTCGTCAATTACCTGAAGTGGCAGGCCGAGCGCGACGCGCCGCCCCCGCCGCGCGACCTGCCGATCGCCATCGGCCCCGGCATGTAGGATTCGACACGTCTGCCGCCCTCTGAGCGGCCGCAGCGCACCCGCGCTGCTTCTTTTTTTACAGCCGTTCCCCTTCCCCATTGCTGGCGGATTGACTCACCGCCTTTTTCATGATAGGAAAGTGACGCCTGGAGAACAACGAAAACAGTCGAGGTTCTTCGAGGTCGGTCCTGAACAAACGGAGCGAACATTGGAAATCCTGTTGATGCGGACGACGTTCCCCGAACCGACGTCATACCACGAAGCTACGGTTCGTCTGGCAGCCCTGAAGCAGGGCGTGAAGGAAGTCACGGCAGCCCTGAAGGACAAGCACCTGCGGTTTCCCGAAACCGGCCGTCGCATGACGACGGCGGAGTACTTCGAGTGGAAACTGACGGCGCGCAGGTCGCTGATGGAGAAGGAGCGCGAGATCGCCTTCCTTCGGGCATGGGTGAACGAGAACAAGTCGGTCGGCGTCCAGCACCACCAGGCCCAGTCGTCGCTGGACCAATCGATGCTGTCTGAATGCCGTACGGCCTTGCTGCGCCTCGATATGAAGGGACTGCTGCAGGAGCAGGAGCGCGTGTTGCTGCGACAGCTGGAACATCGGCTCGGCGTCGGTCTGGATCCGCTGATCCAGAAGGCGCGGTCCTGCATGACGGGCAACCCGCACAATATCTTCTCGTACGGTTCCATGATCGTCCGGGCGACCCGCGACCAGGAGGACCTGGACGCCCTTCGCCGTCAATGGGAGTCCGTCAGCGGCGGCGCGTACGATCCCGTCGTCAAGGCACGGTGCGCGCGGGAGCATGTCCGGGCGCTGCTCGCGATGGGCGCCACCGACGAAGCGCGCGGAATCCTCGAATCCTGCGACGAATCGGTGATCGATACGGCCTACGCCTGGTTGTGGTTCGCGGAGGAGACGGAGGATGCCGACGCCCTGGAACGAGTGCGCGTCCTGGCAGCTTCACGCGCGGACTCGCGGGATGCGATGCTGTGGATCCTGACCTACCGAGTCTCGGGCGAGGCGGCCGACGCGCTGCAGGCGAATCGGATGGTCAGAGACCACAAGAATCCACCCCTCTTCCTGATGGTCCTCGGTCAGGCGTACGCGTGGCACGGGCGCGTCGAGGAAGCTCAGGCGATCCTGCGCGGACTTGACGACGAACGGGCGCTCGAGCTTTCCTGCACCATCGCCCTCGAGACGCGCGATGAGGCGGATCGTACGCGCGCGATCAGCGTGCTGGAGCGGCATGTTCCCGAGAAACAGCGCACGATCCGCGAGGTCCTGCGCGTGCTCGCCTCGCACGGGGAGACGGATCTGGCTCTGCGGACCGTCAAGGATCTGAAGAGCCAGACGGACCGCTGTTTCGCCTTCGGACGCCTGTCGTGGGAGATCGACGACCTCGACCTGCGCAAGAAGTTTCTGGTCAAAGCGGATGAACTGACGGTCAACTTGGTCGATAAGAGCAGTGCCGGTGCCATGGCCCTTCTGAACGTCAGCGTCGGCCACGCGATGCTGGACAACATCGCCCGCGCCGCGCAGATCGCGGAAACCATCAGGGACCGGGAATGCCGGTGCCGCGCCTTCTTGATCAGTTACGAAATCACGCGGGACGGCATGTCGCGCATCGTCGAAGACATCTAGACGAACACGGCGGCACGAACCGCACGCAGCGCACCCGCGCTGCTTCTTTTTTTACACGGAAATAAAAAAGGCGGGCTCCCGAGGGGGAACCCGTCGTCCGACGGCCGCGCGCTCAGCCGAGCGCGGCGACGACGGCGTCCGCGATGCGCTCCGGCGCGTCCGGCGCGATCAGCGCCCGGAACGGGTCGGCGAGCGATCGCATGGCGTGCGCGCCGTGCGCCGTACCCGCGAGCACGTCGATGACGCGGTCGCGCACCCCGGCCGGGGTCGTCGCCTTGATCGCGGCGCCGGCGGCCACGGCCGGCGAGTCGCCGCGCGGGTAGCCGACCGCGAGGCGCGGCTCCGGCGGCCCGTAGTGCGTGCTGATGCACGCCACGTGCGCCAGCACGGCCACGTAGCACTGCGTGCTGCCCCACGTCCCGACGACGACGTCGGAGCCGATCGTGAGCTCGTCCGCCCCGAGCGCCGTGGCCGCAGCCGGATCGATCCGGAACGACGCCGGCCAGGACGCGATGCGCTCCCGGATCTGGCCGAGCACTGGTTCGGCCATCTTGGGGTGCACGCGCGCGGCCACGCGCAGCTCCGGATGCTTCTGGAGCGGCTCGATGCCCTCGATGACGGTCGCGAGCTCCTCCGCGGGACGGTCGCCCCCCGAGTACCAGGTGAGCAGCTTCTCGGCGGTCCGTAGGCCGAGCGCCGTACGGACGCGTTCGCGCACGTCCACCTGCCGGGCGATCAGCTGACCGACGTGGGCGAACGTCGGCTTGCCGCAGACGACGATCTGCGCGTCCGGCCACGCCTGGTGCGCGATACCCCCCGCCACCTCGTCGATGGCGCAGAGCACGCTCGGCCCGGCGCAGCCGCGCACCGAAGCGCGCTCGCCGGTGCCGTACAGATCCTCGATCCAAATCACCGGAATTCCGCGCGAGCGGCCCCAGTCCGTCCAGGCGATCTGCGCGCCCACCGCCGTGGCGCTCACCCCGACGACGATCGCGTCGGGCGCGTCGCCGTCGACCGGCATGCGGCCCTGCGACGTCGGACCGAGGTCCGGCGGCAGCACCGTCGCCGCCTTGGACTGCGGCGAGGCGTCGAGCACGATCTCGATCCCGACCCTGCGCTTCTTGAGGAGCGCGAGCGCCGGGACCGTCTCCTTGCATCCTCCGATGTCGCCGAACACGGCGATGATGTGCTTCTGCATGGAACCGTCTCTCCTTCTTCCCCGCTGGGGGTGCCGCGAACGTACGCGAGGAAATACCATACGTCAAGGGCTACAGCCGCTCCCCTTCTCCCACGCCGAGCGGACGCGTAATGCGCATGACGCGCTTGTGCGCCGCGGACAGGAACAGTTCGGCTTCTTCCGTTTTAAAGGCCAACGCGGCAAGCATGTACACGGCGCCGCCCAGCCCGGCCGCGACCAGGAACTGCGCCAACAAACCGAGATAGGTACGGGTCTGCGCGAAAATTTCCGCCGCCTGCAGCCCGCCGTACGCGGCGACCGCCGCGAGCAGCGACGCGGCCAGCACCTTGACCGCGGACAATGCCAGCCGCCGGCCGCCGAACGAACCAAAACGCAGGCGCAGCACCACGGCCAGCGCCGTGACGTGCACGGCCGCCGCGGCCGAGAACGCCAGCGGCAAGGCCAGCATGCGCAGGTCAGCAATGTCCTCGAGGCGCAGCAGGCGCACCAGCGCGTCCACGACCGGACCGTCCGCCGCCAGGAATCCGGGGAAACCCCAGGCCAACGTCAGGTTGACGGCCACGGCCGCGCCGGAGACGAGCACCGGAATCCAGGTGTTCTTCATGGCGTAGAAGGCGCGGGAAAACAGCGGCGCCAGCCCCTGCAGGAACAGCGTGAGCGCGAACAGCGCCAACGCCGCGGCGGCCAGCCGCGTGTCGCTCCAGGAAAGTTCGCGCGTGCCGATGATGAGGCGGATGATGTGGGCGCGCAACACGATCGTCAAAAATCCGATGGGCAACAGAAAGAACACGATTTGCCGGCCGGCGGCACCGAAGGCGCGGACAAAAGCCTCGCGGTTTTTGCTTGCCAACGATTCGGTCAGCGTCGGGAAGGCGGCGATGGCGAACGGATAGCCGAAGACCGCCACCGGCACCACGGCGATGTTCGTGGCCAGGTTGAACAACGCGACCGAACCGGACGCGAGCATCGAGCCGATGGCCGTGCCGACGAAAACGCTGACCTGGGAAATGTCGACGCCCCAGATACGCGGCACGAACAGTTTCAGGAAATCCCGGAAGGCCGCGCCGGAAAAGGTGAACGACGGCCGGACGCGCCAGCCGGTCATGACGGCCGCCGCGGCCTGCACGCACAGGTGCAGCGCCGCACCCGCCACCACGAACCAGGCCACGCCGCGCACGTCCTTGCCGGCCAGGAGCCCGGCGATGATGGCCGCGTTATAGACGACCGGGGCCGCGGCCACGGCCAGGAACCGTTTCCGCGCGTTCAGCACCGATCCGAAAACGTTGGAGAGGGAAAACAGGAACACCGACAACGCCAGGATGCGCGTCAGCTCGGCGGTCATCACACGCGTCGCCGGTGCGAAGCCCGGCAGGAAGGCGTCGGTCAACGGCGGCGCGAAGCAGGCCACGCCGAGCGCGAGCACGCCCATGACGAGCGCGGTCGCCGTCAGCACGCCGTCGGCAAAGCGCCAGGCGTCCTGTTCGCGTTTCTGCCAGAGCGCCGTGAAGACCGGAATGAAGGCCACGGACAGCGTGCCGAGCACGAGCAGGTTGTAGACCATGTTCGGCACCTGGAAGGCCGCGTAATAGGCATCGAGCTCCGGTCCGACGCCGAACCGGCCTACCAGGAGCCGCTCGCGCAACACCCCGAGGATGCGCGATGCCAAAGACGCGGCGCCCAGCAGGAGCGCCGCGCCGGTGATGCTCGTGGTTTCGCGGGAGAGCAACTTGCCGATCATGCGTTCTTCGACCGTCGCCGCGCGCCTTCCGCGAGCGCCACCATGCCCGCGGCCACGGCACCGATCAGGCCCATGAGTGCCAGGAGCCGCCAGTTGCGCAGGTCGAAGAAAGCGATGTGTACGCGCATGACATCCTTGGCTTGCACGCCGTCCGCGCCCGTCACGGTCAGCGTCACGTTGTAGGATCCGGGCGTGCCGAAGCGATGTTCCACTTCCGTACCATCCGCGGACGAACCGTCGCCGAAGTCCCAATGCACGGAGGAGCCGCGTCCGCCGTCGGCGTCCTTGGCGATGAAGCGGAAGGTGTCCCAACCGACGCGTTTGCTGGAAATCGCAGCCACCGGCGGGAGCGCCGGCGTGCCGGTGGCGCTGCCGACGTTGACGATCTCCGGCGTGGTCGTGGCCGTGAGTGCAACGTCGGATGCAGCGGACGCGCGCGTGCCCTCCTCTTCTTCCGCGGCAGCGGGTTGCGGCGCAGGCGTCGGTGCGGGGGCTGGTGCGGGTGCAAGAGCTGGCGCGGGCGGCGGCGTCTGCGTGCGGTTCGGATCGGCCGGGAAAGCGTCTTGGCCGTCGTTCACGCCGTCGCCGTCGGAATCCGGATTGGTCGGCGACGTGCCGAGGCCGCCTTCATTGGCGTCCGGGATGCCGTCGTTGTCGTCGTCGGTGTCGCAGGCGTTGCCCTGGCCGTCGCCGTCGGTGTCGAGCTGGTCGGCATTGGCCACGGTCGGACAGTTGTCGGCGTTGTCCGGTCTGCCGTCGCCGTCGCCGTCTTTGACGACGGTGAACAGCGCGGACACGGCGGTGTCGTTGGCCGGGTTCTGGTCGGCCGGATTCGTGCCCTGGACCTGGACGCGGATGTTGAAATCGTTGTCGGGCACGGTGAAGTCGACCCAGACTTCCTCGTCCTGGCTGCCGGCGCGCACGGAAATGACCTGCGACTGCCCGAGCAGCTGGTTGCTCTGGAAAAAACTGGCGTAGCCGCTGACGTCGAGATTGCCTTCGTTCTTGATGCGGGCGTAGACGCGGATGTTGTCGCCCGCCAGAAGCGTCGGTTTGGAAAAACTGATGGTGTTGTTGTAGACCCCCAGGTCGTAGTCGAATTGCGCTGCGACGGCGGGCCAGGCCAGGCTGAGCATGGCGGCGGCTCCGACGGCGATCCTCCCGACGCGCTGGAACATAGATGACCTGTTAGACGTCATTATCCGGTAGAAAAAGCACGATCTTCCCGTCTTCAACCGCCAGCTCGGCGGGTGGTAATATGCTGCCTTCCGGCGCTTCGCCGGCGATACGCTGCCCGCTCACCGCGTCGAAGGTGGCATGGTGCCGCGCGCAGACCATGGCCTCGCCCCGCTGTTGCAAGGCGCCGCCCTGGTGCGTGCAAGAGTCATAGTAACCGCGCACCCGCTCCCCGCTGCGCCACACCCAGACGCTCCGAAACCCCGCCCGATACCGCCGCAGCGCGCCGTCCGCGTGCGCGGAGAGTGCACCGAGCGGCAAACGGATCGAACTCATGGGCGGTCGGAACCGACCGCTTCCCTGGTGTATCCGAAGCGGTAGCGGAAGATGTCCGTCTTCACCGGACCGAGCGTCATCATGTGCATCTCGCACAGCGCGTAGCGCGCGGCGATGGACAGGTAGCCGTCGCGCCGGAAACGGCGCATGGACACCCTGATGCGGGGCTCCTTGATGATGCCGGCGCGGAAACCGAGGCGGGCGGCGCGCTGGGCGTAGTCGTGGTCCTCCGCGAGCCGGACCTGCTCGTCGAAGCCGTTGATGGCGTCGTGCGCCGGGCGGCGCGCCATCATGCACGGCCCGTGGGCGTGCGGCAGGATGCGCTCCATGGCGGTGATGTACCCGTTGTAGAAATCGTGGGAGACGCGGTCGATGAGCTTGTCGGACATCGGTTCCACAAGACAGGTGGCGACGTCGAGGCCGCGGACGGTGAACTGCGTCTGCACCTCGGCCAGGAAGTGCTCGTTCGGCACGATGACGTCGGCATCCAGAAACAGGAGCATGTCGCCTTTGGCGGCGGCAGCTCCCCGGTTGCGTCCGGGCGCCGGCATCCCGCCGTCCACGACGCGGCAACCCGCCGCCGTGGCGATCTCGCGGGTGCGGTCGGTGGAGTGCGCGTCGGCGACGATCACCTCGAAATCCCGGAACGTCTGGCGTTCCAGGGAGCGCAAAAGAAGAGGAAGAAACCCTTCCTCGTTGTACGTCGGAATCACGATCGAAAGCATAGGTTGATCGTTCCCAGCATAGCAGAAACCCGGGGCGGTGTCGAGCATAAAAAAGGAACCCGTTCAGGGTTCTTCAGCGCATCCGTCGTCGATCCGCCCCGAGACGCTTCGGAAGTCCCCCGGGAAACCCTCGGGCATCCGGCCCTCGAAGAGGACGATGCAGGGAGTCCTCGGAAACCGGCTGGCGAACAGCAGGGCAACGTCGCGACGAACGAACTCGACGATGTCATCCCCCGTCAGGTTCCAGCGGCGTCCGTCATATCGCTGCAGCGAGAACGCCTGGAACTGCAACGGCAGCCATCTCGTATGGAAGCCGTCACCGGAACGCGCGTCGATGCGGATGTCCGCTTCCGTCATCGGCACCCGATCCGCGGCCAGGAACGACAGCCGCGCGTCGATGCGATGTCCGCCTCCGCACATGCGGACGGACAGCATTTCCTTGCCGGTCAGCGGCTCCCGGCGAGGGGCCGCGCAGGCCATGACGGCCGCGAGCTGCGCTTCCTCCTCCGCGGTCAGCGGAGCGGCCTCGTCCGCCGGCGCTTCCGACGACGTGGCATACGCGTGACGGGCGCGGGCGACTTCCTCGCGCCGCAGGTCGATCATCTCGTCCATCAGGAACGCGGCGACCGTGACGGACACGATCACGAAGACCAGTCCCCAGAACGGAGCATCTTTTTTGCTCATTCCTCCTCCATGCAGGTTTTGCCACGCCGTTGCTTCCTCCGTCAACCCTTCCCGGTCGGGTCGTTCCCGCGTATGCTCGGGCCATGAAATACGGCACGCCGGTCTCCGGCACCATCAGCAGCGTGTCTCCCGAGGGGCCGGGCGTCTTTGAAAAGGACGGCCGCACCTTTGCCGTGCGCTTCGCCGTCCCCGGCGACCAGGTGGACGGCACCTTCCGTCGGCGTGACAAAAAGACGCTCTTCCTCGACGCGCAGGTCACATCACCTTCCTCGGACCGCGTGACGCCGCGCTGCCCGTTCGCCGGCCGCTGCGGCGGCTGCGCCTGGCAACAGATGGACTACCCGGCGCAGCTTGAATGGAAACGACGTCTGGTCCACCAGGCGTTGGGCGACCACATCGGGTCGCCCCTGCCGCCGGTGGAACCGTCGCCGGACATTTTCTACTACCGCAACCGGATGGACTACGTCTTCGGCACCGACGGCACGCTCGGGCTCAAGGAACCGGAAAAATGGTGGAGCGTGCTCGACCTCACGGACTGCCATCTGCTCTCGCCGGAGACGCCGCGCATCCTGGCCGAAGTGCGCGTCTGGGCGAAACGGCACGGGCTGACCTTCTGGAACGGGCGTTCCGGCACCGGACTCTTGCGGTACCTGATGATCCGTGAAGGCAAGCATACCGGTGAACGGCTCCTGAACCTCGTGACGAGCGCCGAACCGCTGCCGGACGATGCCGCGCATGATCTCGTCGCCCGCCTCTCCCCGCTCGCCACCTCCATCGTCCATGGCGTGCAGCCGAAGATCACCGACCTGTCGCTGGCCGAGACGTTCCGCGTGCTCCACGGTTCGCTCGAGCTTCATGAAAAGCTGACGGACCACGCCTTCGCCATCCACCCCAACAGCTTCTTCCAGACCAACACCAAAGGCGCCGAGCAGATCGTGCACACCCTGCGCGGCATCTTCGGCGCGGACCGCACGGAGCAGGCGTTGCTCGACTTGTACTGCGGCGTGGGCGCGCTCGGCATCAATCTCGCCGACCGCTTCAAAACGGTGCGCGGCATCGAAGTCGACGCCGACGCCATCGCGCTGGCGCAGAAGAACGCCGCGGCGAACGACATCGGCAACGCGACGTTCGAGGCCGCCAAAGTCGAAGACGTGGTGACGCGTCCCGGTGCGGCGCTGGCCGAACAGATGAGCACGAGCGACGCCGTCATCCTGGATCCGCCGCGCGCCGGACTGCATCCGCGCGTCGTCAAAACGCTCGTCGCCTCCGGTCCGGCGGACGCCGTCTACGTCTCCTGCAACTACCGGATGTTGGCCCGCGAGCTGCCGGAGATCCTCACCGCCTACCGCATCGCCTCGATCCGGCTCGTCGACCTGTTCCCCCACACCCCGCACGTCGAGACGGTGGTACACTTGCAACGAACGTCGAAACGTGGTACCTGACCCGCATGACTCCCTCCCCCGAACTCAAGAAATCCGGCTTCGCCGTCCTCATCGGACGTTCCAATGTCGGCAAGTCGACGCTCTTGAACGCGCTCGTCGGCACCAAAGTCGCCATCACGAGCCCCAAACCGCAGACCACCCGCCAGGCCATCCAAGGCATCGTCCATGATCCGCGCGGGCAGATCGTCTTCGTCGACACGCCGGGCGTTTTTGAAAAGGCGCGCGATCCGCTCACCAAGCACCTCAACGCCGCGGCGCGCGAGGCGCTGCAGGGCGTCGACCTGGTCATCTACGTGGCCGATCCGACGCGCGAAATCGGCAACGAAGAGCACATCGTGCTCCGCCTTCTGGAAGGCGTGACCGCGCCGAAAATCCTGGCCATCAACAAAACGGACCTGCGCAACCTGCCGTTCATCGAGGAGTACAAGGCGCTGGCCGACCGTTTCGACCGCGTCGTGGAAATTTCCGCGCTCCACCAGGTCAACCTGAAGCCGCTCATCGACGCCGCCATCGAACTGCTCCCCGCGGGCGAACCGTTTTATCCGCTCTACCAGTTTTCGAACATCGACCACCGCTTCTGGCTCTCCGAGCTGATCCGCGAGAAACTGTTCATCCAGCTGCAGCAGGAACTCCCCTACTCCACGGCCGTCGAAATCGACGAGGTCGAGGACCGCGAAACGAACGAAGGAAAAAAGATCCGCTACATCAAGGCGCGGATCCTGACCAACGGCCAGCAGTACAAGCGCATGATCATCGGCGCCGGCGGCCGCAAGATCAAGGAAATCGGCTGGGCGACGCGCAAGGAACTGGAGCAGATTCTGGACACGCGCGTCTTCCTGGAGCTCGAAGTCGAGGTCGACCCGGACTGGATGCTGCGGATGGGCGCCTGAGGTATACTGGGCGGGTATGCCCAAGCCCAAAAAACCCTCGCCCGAACGTTTCCATGGCGACCTGGCCCGCATCTGCCGCAACCTCGTGACGGAAGAATACGGCGAACGGCCGCTCGATTTCCGCAAGGAATTCTCCTGGCGCATCTTCCGCATCATGTCGGAATTCGTGGAGGGCTTCGAGTTCCTCTACGACCTGCGCCGCGAAGTCTCGTTTTTCGGATCGGCGCGCTTCAAAGAGACGAACTACCACTACAAGGAAGCGCAGGAACTTGCCCGGATGCTGGCCAAGGAAGGGTTCACCATGATCACCGGCGGCGGTCCGGGCATCATGGAGGCGGCCAACCGCGGCGCCGTGGAAGGCAAGGGATTGTCCGTGGGGCTGAACATCCAGCTGCCGAACGAACAGCGCGTCAATCCATGGGTGCGCCGTTCCATGGCCTTCCACTACTTCTTCACCCGCAAGGTGATGTTGTCGATCAGCGCCCAGGCGTACGTCTTCTTCCCGGGCGGGTTCGGCACGTTGGACGAATTTTTCGAACTGGTGACGCTGGTGCAGACCAAGAAGGTCGAACCGATCAAGATCATCTGCGTCGGCAAGGATTATTGGCAGACCCTCGACACCTGGATCGCCAAACACGTCGAGCACGAGCACCATGCCATCAACCCGCAGGACCGCAAGATCTACACCATCGTCAGCGACATCCACGAAGCCTTCGCCATCCTCAAAAAGACGAAAGAGAAGAAATACGGTAACTCCTGAGTATGGAAACCTCCCGGAAGTTCGAGATGGAACAGACGCCGCCCTGGGTCGCGGAAGGGCTGGCCAAGGTCGCGCGCTGGCTCGAAGCCGATGCCGTGACCTACGACCGCGCCTCCGATGCCGAGGCGGCCGAGCAAAAACGTGAACATGCCGAAGCCATCATCGGCCTGGCCAAGGGCAACGGCTCGGACGACCTGCGCAAACAAGCCATCGAATTCCTCAAAGCCTCGCGGGTGCCGAACTGGGAGAACATCATCGAATATTTGAAAGGGATGGATTTCCACGAATAAGAAAACTCCCCCGGCCGGGGGAGTTTTCTTTTGCGCGCAGGGCGCATCAAGAGTTGGTGTTGGACGCGTCGTCGTCGTCGTTTTCATCCTCGACGTCGCCGCGGTTGACGTTCGCGTTGGTCGTCGTGCGGGTCGCGCGCAGGGCTTCGAGCGCGGCCTTGCGCGTCGTGCGTGCGGTCTCCACAGCCGTCTTCAGCGTTTCGCGCGCGGACAGGGTGGACGCTTTGTACGCGGACTGCGCGTCGGACAACGCGGCGCGGTAGGTCTTGTTGGCGGATTCCACCGCGGCGACGTACGCGGTGCGGGCGGCGGCGACGTCCGACTTCAGCTTCTGCTGCGCGGCGGACAACGCGGCGCGGTCCGTGGTGTTGCAGATGGAAGACTTGAACGCGGCGACGGCGCTGTCGACGGCGGCCTTGCGCGTACTGAGTGCGCTGTCCATCGCCGCACGGCGGACCGCATGCGCTGCATCAACCGCGGCACGCCGGATTTCGAGCTGTCCGCTGACGGCGCTGCGATGCGCGGCCTTGGCGGCTTCAACGCCCGCAGCGAACGCGTCGTTGATGGCCTTCACGTCCGCATTGCCGGAAAACTTCTCGTCGGCCTTGGCCTTGCGCTCCGCGATTTTGGCATCCACCTCGCCGCGGCGCTCTTCGAGTTTCGTGTCACGCGCGGCGCGCTGCTTGGCCAAGCGGGAGTCGATTTCTCCCCGCTTGTCACTGAGCTTCTTTGAGGTGTCGGCGCGGCGGGCATCGAGCCTTGCTTCCTGGGCGGCGATCCGCTCAACCAACTGGGCGTAGCGCGGATTCGTGCAGAAACCCGCCGCGGAGGGCGTCGTCGTCCCTGTTTCCTGAGCGGATACCAGGTTCGCGGTCAGCAGCTGTGCCGCAAGTCCGAGCGCGACTGCCGAGACGATGGGTCGTTTCATAGGCATGGGGATGAATGATGTCCGTAAGAATATACCATGTTGCCAGCCTTCCGTTACAGACGGTCCGAGCGCTCGACGCTCTTGCCGATGAGGACGAATCCCAAAAACACCGCGATGTACGGGAGATGGCCGGTCAAGTCAGAGACCGGCAGGAAGATCGCGCTGACGCAAAACAGCAGCGCCAGGAACGCGGCGAGCGGACGCAGCAGCCAGCCAGTCAGGAGCAAGCAGGCGATGACGATCTCGACCGCGGCGATCATGAACAGATAGAGGTTTTCCGAGAGCGCCGGCCAAATTGTGGAACGGAGGATGACCAGCGGATTCCAGGCGGCATGGGCCGCGATCAACGCCAGGTGCAGCTCCGGATGCCACAGCTTGTCGATGCCGCCCCAGAGCAACGCCAAGCCCGTGACGATGCGCAGGACCGACAACGCCACCGGCTTCATGTGCGCCGTGTCCATGGCGAACACGATGCGCGAGAAGACCGCGCCGAGCGCCAGCCGCCCGCGGCCCCAGACGAACAGGAAGAAACCGACGCCGAGGAAGAACAGGTTTTCGACGGCCGGAACGCCGTGCAGGGCGAAACTCCAGACGACGAGCACGATCAGGCCGCCGGCGGCGACCCGCGCGAACAGGCCGAGGACCAACAGCGCCGCGATGACCAGCTGGGCGATGACGAGCGCGGTGCCGCTGGACGTGTCCGGCAGCGCCAGATGCGGCGCCAGCAGCGTGCGGCCGAGCGCGGACACCGCCAGGACGACCGCCGTGGCCAGGCCGACCGCCAGCGGCACGAACGGGGCGGTGCGTGCCAACGACACGGACGCGCCGCGGCCGAACTGCAGGCGGCGCAACCATCCGTCGACGATCCGCGCGGCCACGAGGACGAGGAGCGCGGCGACGATGGCAATCGGGATGTGCCAGCCGAAACTGCGGAAAAAGGCCGGCGTCTCCCCGACCGCGCCGCCGACGAACCAGCGTTCATGGGCGCGTGCAACAACGGGAAACGCAAACGCGGCCGCCGTAGCGACCGCCGTCCCCCATCGGCGCAGACGCGCGCGCTGGAGCATACGTGTCATTTCTTTGCCGCCCACTTCTTAAGCTCTTCGTACGAGACTTCGCCACAGATGCTCTCTCCGGTTTCCGTATTGAAGAAAAACGGCACGCCGCCGCAGATCCCCTTGTCGTAGTCCTGCATCCTCTGCTGGTTGACATCGTCATGCCAGACTTCGTAACTCTCGACCGCAACGCCGGTTTCCTTCTTCAACCGTTCAATAAGCGGCTTCATGCGCGTGCAGTGCGGACATTCGCGGCCGTAGAATTCAAGGAGGGGCATAGAAAGGGTGATGCCGCCATCATAGCATCGGCGCGGAAAACCAAAAACCCCGCCGTGAGGCGGGGTTTTTGGGCCCTTCGTTAGAAGGAGCGTCCCTGCCGGCGGTTGCGGTTGCAATCGCGGCAGTAGACCGGACGGTCGCTGGACGGCTGGAACGGGAGTTCCGTCACGTCCGCGCCGCAGGAGGCGCATTTGAGGCCCATTGCGGCCACGTCGACCATCGGCCGGGGCGCGCCGCGGTCGGCGCCGCCCATTGCCGGGCGGTCGGACTGCTTGCGGTTGCGGTTGCAATCGCGGCAGTAGACCGGGCGGTCCGACGTCGGCTGGAACGGGAGCTCAGTGATCGCCGCTCCGCAACCGGCGCATTTGAGGCCCATTGCAGACACGTCGACCATCTGGCGCGCTCCGAAGCTGTTGTTGTCGTAAGCCATGTTATTGGTGCTACGGTGGTGAATGATTCGACCTTTCGCGGACCGTGCACCGTTCTCTATCGAATCGATAGCTGGTTTGACACGTCTCGCACGCCGAACAAGATATCACATTCCCAGAGGAATGTCAACCCTTCTGAAAGTATAAAAAGAGGACGCTTTTAGGCGTCCCTCCGCGGGGTTCCGCGGAGACCGGTCAGCGCGAGCGCCGACCGGTCGTCTGGCCGCCGCGCTGCGACGGCAGCGGCGGGGGCGACTTGCCGCCACCGGACGGGGGCGACACCGGCACGGCGCCGACCGTGGTCCTGACGTCGTCCTCGTCGAGCTCGAGCGGCCCGTCGCCGTCGGGCTTCTTCTCCTTGTCCTTCTCGGCCTGCCCGCGCAGCAGGTCTTCGAGGGCGGCGTCGTCCTCGTCCGGATCCGACGCGGCACCGTCGCCCTTGCCGATCTCGACGATCGGCTCGTCGCTGTCGCCGTCGGGCTTCTTCGCCGGCGGCGGTGTCGTCGGCACCTTCTCGTCGTCGTCCGGATCACCGGTCGGGGCGAGCGTGGTCGACGCCGGAGGCGACGCGGGCTCCGCCGGAGGCTCGGGCTTCTTGACGAAGCCGAACGTCTGCGCAGCGGCCCGGATCGGCCGCATCAGCAGCGGGATCGGGAGGTGCTCCGACAGCACGTCCGTGCTGGCGACGAGCGCCATCACGTCGACGCTGAACGCCACACCCTGCGGCAGCGGACTCGCATCCGGCGCGCCCTTGCCGTCGTTCACCCCGCGCGCCGTGCGGATGATCTCGACGAGCACCTCCTTCGGCAGGTACTCGACGTAGGCCTCGATGCCGATCGCGTCCTCGATCGCGTGGAGCGTGCGCGTCGGACCCCCCCCGAGCTCGAACTCCTTGAACGCGGTGAGGCACGCGCGGACGAGCGTCCGGTGCTCGGGCGTGTCCTTCTCGTCCCACTTCTTGTCCTCGAGGAGCCCCCAGAGCTTGTCGGGCTCGAAGATGCGGACGAGCTCCTGCGCCGTGATGTAGCGGTAGATCGCGTCCTTCCCGAGCTCCTGCGCCGCGACCGCCGCCTCCAGGAGCTGCGTAGCGACCGCGCTGCCGAGCGTCTTGGCCGTGGCGCGGCCGATGGCGCTGAAGCAGCCGCAGACCACGTCCGCGATGCGCTCGTCCTCCTGCGCCGCCGCGTACCGCTCGAAGACCAGCTTCGGCGGGAACGCCGCGTAGAGGTCGCTCCCCGTGATGTCCCCCGAGGCCTTGGCCTCGGGGATGACGCTCACGAGGAACTTCTTCCCGTTGTCGAAGAGCTTCTCGTAGTCGGGAAGCTTCACTCCCCTGGTATCCACCATGTCGTCCTCCGTTTCTCCCGTCGTGGGGTGCCGACACCCTTTCAAACCTGAAGGTTTCTGTCAATCCCTTTATGGCAGCTTGATCCGGCCCCGCTCCATGCTGATCAAACCATCAGCAGCCAGCCCGGTCAGCGCTTTCACGACGCGCAGTTCGGTGATGCCGCGGTCGCGTTGTTGCAGCGAGGTGAGCAGCGCCGGCACGGCCAGGCTCGGCCGCTCGCGCAGCAGCATCAGGACGAGTCCGCGCACGTAGCGTTGCGACTCCTTGAACGGCACGACTTTCTTCCTCCGCGACGCGGTGATCTCCATCCCCTTCCGCTCGATGGCCGGCCGCGCTTTGCAGACGGTAGCGAGCGGACAAGAGACGCACGCCGGACGCTTCGCGGTACAGACCGCGGAACCGAAATCCATGATCGCCTGATTCCAGTCGTAGCTGCCGCGCGGCACCAATGCATCGGCCGCGTCCTGCAACGCCGCATCGTCCTTGGCCGCCCTCCCCCACTCCGGCCCGAAGACGACGCGCTGCACCCAGCGACGCACGTTCACGTCGAGCACCGACAGCCGTGCGCCGAAAGCGAACACGGCGAGCGCGCGGCTGGTGTACGGGCCCACGCCGGGCAACTCTTGCAGCCCGTCGACATCTTTCGGCCAACCGCCACGCGCCACGACGGCTTGGGCCGTCTTCTGCAGAAACAACGCCCTGCGGTTGTAGCCGAGTCCTCCCCACAGACGGATGACATCCGCCGCAGACGCGCCGGCCAGCGCCTCGACCGTGGGAAACCGTTCCAGGAACCGTTCGTAAAAAGGAATGACACGGTCGACCTGCGTCTGCTGGAGCATGACTTCGGACACCAGGATGCGGTACGGATCCGTCTCGCCGCGCCACGGCAGCATGCGGCCGTGGCGGCGGTACCAGGCAAGCACTCTTTTGGCGATGATCGGGCGATCTGGCGGCGGCATGACGATACCCTACCACCATTGACGGGACGCCGAAAATCCGCTAGCTTCGCCCCATGTCCACCCCCGCCCTCAGCGCCTCGAAACCTGCGGACCCGACGGTCTACCTGATCCGCCATCCTTGGCAGATCCGCCTGGTGTATGTCCTCGGCATCCTGACCTGGTTCAGCGTTGTCTGGGGATACGTCTTGTTCTTCCAGCTCAACCCCTGGTACTGGCTGATCTTCGGCCCGATCGTCGGCGTGTTCACGATCTATCACGTGCTCGCCTACGGCATCAACGCCTGCTATCCGGGCTTCGACCTGGCCGCGCACGAGCGGCGCGTGAAAAGCCATTGGCAGCACGCCACCGCTCCGGCCGTCGACATCTTCGTCCCCGTGGCCGGCGAATCCGTCGACCTCTTGCGCCGCACGTTTGCCGCGGTCCGTGTCATCGACTACGGGCCGAAGACAGTCTACGTCCTCGATGACAAGCCGAGCGCCGCCGTGCGCCAGCTGGCCGGCGAGATGGGTTTCCGGTACCTGACGCGCCCCGACCCGGGGCACATGAAGAAGTCCGGCAACCTCAAGCACGGCCATGAGAACAGCACCAGCCCGTTCATCGCCTACTTCGACGCCGACTTCGCGCCGCACCCGCAGTTCCTGCGCGAGCTGCTCCCCTACATGGACGACCCGAGGGTGGCCATCGTCCAGTCGCCGCAGTACTTCGACGTCGATGCCGCGCTGCATGAACGCGCGCCCGTGGCCTTCGGCGCCGGCCATTTGCAGCAGGACTTCTACCGCATCATCCAGCCGGCGCGCGACCGCTTCGGCGCGGCCATCTGCGTCGGCACCAACGCCCTCTACCGCCGCAGCGCGCTCGATGCGGTGGGCGGCGTCGAGCAGATCGAACACAGCGAAGACATCCTGACCGGCTTCAAGCTGACCGCGCAGGGCTGGAAGATCCGTTACGTGCCGCTCGTGCTTGCCACCGGCTTCTGCCCCGAGGACATCCATACCTATTTCCACCAGCAGCACCGTTGGTGTTCCGGCACGCTCACGCTCTGCCTCTCGAAGCGTTTCTGGACGGCGCACCTGCCGCTCGCCATCAAGCTCTGCTACCTGGCCGGCTTTTTCTACTACCTGTTCCAGCCGCTGGCGCTTCTGATGGTGTTCCAAATGTTCGTCGTGCTGTTCCTCCACTTCGACGCCATCACCCTCCGCCATGCGCTACCGTTCGTGCCCCACATCCTGTTCATCACGCTCGTGATCCCGCTGACCCGCGGCACGGCCTCGCGCTTCGGCACATTCCTGGCGCGTACCACCCACGTCTTCAGCGCAAGCCATGCCATCCTCTCGCACGCCGCCGGCCGCCGGCTTGAATGGCAGCCGACCAACGTCCGCGTGACGCGGGTCTCCCCCGCCTTCCTGCTGCTCCTGGGCATGAGCGCGCTCCACTTCGGCCTGCAGGCAGTGCTCGTCGTCCTCGCGGTGATGACGTATCACGCCGCGCTGATCCGGCTCCACTATTTCCCGGTGACCCTGTGGATCGCCTACCACCTCGTCACCGGCGGCATGTTCCTCGCGCACGCGACGGCCGCAATGCGCCGTCCGGCATAAAAAAGCCCCTCCGGCGAACGGATGGGCTCATGCCACGATGACCTGCCACACCTGCGGATGCAGCGTGCTGTTGTAGACCACGCACTCCGAGAGCATGCGGACGAGCGGCGTGCGCTGCAGCGCGACCTTCCGCCACGGCGCGCCGAGACGCGCAGAGAGCAGCCATGCGCGCAGGATGTCGAGCGTATGCTGCAGGACGCGCTGCTCGATTTTGAACGCAGCCGAGTGGTGCGGGAAGAGCGACTTGAACGCCGCGGTCGTCTGCGCATGCAAGCGGATCCAGGCAGTGGAGGACTCCAGCTTCTTCAGGATCGCGGCCGTTTCCGGAGGATGATTCGCCGCGGCCATCAACCCCCGCAACAGCCACTGCTCGCCGAAGTTGCGCGTCGCGAGCGGATTCGCCCTCTCGTGACGATGGGACAGCGCAGGTGCGCCGTCCTCCGCCGTCGCCGCGGCGATGAGCGCGCGCAGCGAAACGGGGTGGACCTGGACGCCGTTGTGTCCGAAGGACGCGCCGATCGCTTCCGCCGTCCGGCAGAGCAGCGCATCGGATGCCGACGCCAGCGCGAACGATCCGCCCGTGAGCCGCGCCCGATACGTCGCCAACGCTTTCTCGAGAACGAGCCGTTGCTTCCTGGGAATCGACCGGGCCGGAAGCAGCACGGCCGCGTCTTTCGAAAACATCCGTTTCCTCTTTCTGCCGCGGCTCTTCCGCAGCCGCCGCACCTTAGCGCGCCTGCCGCAAAAGCAAAAGAGTCTTCTAAAAATTCCTGCCGTCCCCCGGATACTGGACCGACGCCGCGGCGGTCGCCGGATCGTAGTCGGCGGGAGAGATCACGTCGCTGCCAAAGGCGTAGTTGCCGTAGAGGACGTCATTCACGTCATCGACCATCTGATTCCAATCGGGGCCGTAGATCGTGGCCGCGATGAGTTCGGAGGTGATCCAACGCAGGATGCCGCCGGAAGCGACGGCGTAGACTTTGGGATCGGTCAGGAACTTCACGAGACTGACGCCGGGCTTCGAGGTGACGTTTGCGCCGAGCGGGATGGTGGCGAGGTCCGACGCGCTCACGATCTGGATGCCGTTGAAGTCAGGGTACCAGGTGAAATAGACGTTTTCGTTCGGAAACGCATGGCGCTTGCCGTCGGTGCCGACGTCATAGACGGCGGGGTTGTCCGGCGTTTTGACGAGCGCATGGACAGCGACGTTGAGTCTTTGGAGATTGTCGAGAAGAGCGGTGGTCGGGGCGTTTGACGGCAGGGGTGCGGAGGTTGCAGGTGCGGGAGAAGCCGAAACCGTTCCTGTGACGGTGAGGAGGATCGTATCCGTGTATGTCCCGGATGCGCCGCCGTTTGCGGTGTAGAACCGGACGTACACCGAGTGGTTGCCTGCGGCACAGACGGACAGACCCGTACAAAGGTTCCAGGATTTCGTTCTCGAGTACGTCTCAAGAGGAATGTTCGTGAAGTCCGCGCTGTTTGAAATCGCCATCGTCGCCGTGTCCGAACCGCCGATGAGCGTCAGCGTCACCGCCGTGCTCGTCGTGGATGGAGCGCCGCCGTTCACCGAGATGCTGAACCCGGTCATGGGGGGCTGGGGCGCGGAAACGTCGCCCCCGCCGCGGGTGACAGCCACGGTCGCCTGCCCGAACAAACCGAAGGTCGAGAATTGCGTGGTGGTGCACGTGACGGTATTCGTCTGTTCGTTCACGGAACAGCCCGTGAGCACGCTCCAAGCGGTCCCGTTCCAGCGGTAGATCCGCAAACTGGATTCATCAATGCCGGAAACATCGGCGGAGGCATACGCAATTCTCAGCGTGATGGGGTTGTTGAAGGACGTGATGGCCGTCGAAACGCCGGAGAGCGCTTGCAGGCTGTACATGTAACTGCCAATGGCGGAATAACCGCTCGGGGCGCTCGCCGTTGCAAGCACGGAGGCGGAATCCAGCTGGTTGATCTGGAAATTCGCATCGCTGCCGGAGAACGCCGCGGGCACGGTGAGCGTGATGCCGGTAGCGCCGCTCAACAGGTTCATGGTGCCGCCGGCGGCAGCCGTCATGTCGGCGCTCGTTGATGCGGTGACGGCCGCGGAGCCGGTGCATCCGGTCGTCGTGAATGTGGCGTCCGACCCGGTGCCCAGGTTCGCATACGAGTCATTGGAACGCGGACGGTAATGGTAGGTCGTACACGGCAACAGTCCCGTGAGCGAGACGCTGTGGCTCGTGACACGCGGCGATGTATCCGCTTCGGTGGACGTGCTGCCGTAGGCCGTCGTCAATCCGTAGTTGACCATCGAAGACCCGAGCTCGTTTGTCGTCCAAACGACTTCCGCTCCCGACGCATTCGGCGTGGCGACAACGGAGGAGAACGTCGGACCAGCGAGATCGAATGCGAGAGAAATTTCCGCCGCGTTCGCCGTCTCATTCACCGTGGTCGCGTCGTTGTCATACGCAGAAACCGTGAAATAGTAAGTCTGTGCCGTGAGGCCGCTGATGTTCTTCGATAAGACGTTACCGACGTCCACCGTCGTCGTATAAACGCCCGGGGACGTGCCGTACTTCACCTTGTATCCGGCGACGGTGGCATCCACGGTCGAAAGATTGTTCCATGACAGTTGAACCGTACTCGTCACCTGCGATGCGCTGAAACTCTTCGGACTCATGATGGAGAGCGCCCACAATCGCGCCATCTGCGTATGTCCGGCGGCGGTCGGATGCACGGGATCGCCCCCGTATAAGGCGATGTGGTTGCCGTAATACGTCCAGAAATCAGGCCCGCCGCCGAGTGCGTTGTTGCTCCGCAAGGTGACGATGTTCGGCAGATAATTTTCGGTGTACGTATAGACGTTGCTGTAACTCGGTTTGGCGAGCCACATGGACGAACTCGCCGCGCCGTACGTGCTGGCGAGCGTGTTCATGATGGTCTGCATCTGTGACTGAAAATTCGTCGGTGTGACGGTCGCAATGCCGTCGTTCACGCCGAGGTGGATCAGCCACTTGTTCGGCACCAATGCCGCCTGCCGCGTCGACCACTGGCCGGTAGCCATGAGCGTGATGTAGTCCGTGGCTTTATAGCTTCCCCAGCCTTCATTCATGACGAACACCGGGTATCCGTAGTAGGTCGTGAGTTCGTCATTCAGTTCCGACATCCAGCTTTTCTTGTAAGAGAGCGATGTGGGTCCGAACTGGGCGAAGTTGCGATTGTCTGCTGACAGTGAACCCGCTGGCGCGTCTATCCAGCTCGTCACGGCCGTGGCGCCGTAATCCGTTCCGTAATACCCCTCCGTGATGGAATCGCCGATCGCCGTAATGATGTCGCCGATGCCGATGCTTGTAGCAGTGTCCTGATCGCCGGCGCCGGTCTGCACCACCTGCGAAGAATTCACGACATGCGCATCCAGGGTATACGTACCCTTGGCAAGCCCAGTAAAACTCGCGGTGAACGGCGAACTCATGTCGTACAACGACTGCTCGGTGCCGAGCCCCTCATTCAAAATGAACTTCACGCCGCCTCCGGCCGGTAAGACGGTGCTGCCGACCGTTGCTGCGACCGCAAGCGTCGTGCTCGTCTGGATGTACGGGATGTAAAAGGTACCGCCCTCGTCGGTGATCGCGACGGTCGCGGTCTGAGGAGAAAGCGCGACGCTGCGAGACGGCGACGTGATGCTGATCGCGTCACTCGACGTGCCGTAGGCGTAAAAATTGTCGAACGAACCCGCGACCACATTCACCCCGGCGGCAACGTATCCGGAAGCAAACGGACTTGAACCGTCCGTGTACGTCATGAGCGGCGCGCCGCGCGTTCCGCCCACCGGGTAGATGTAGGCTTGCAACACGGGGTTTCCGCTCGGATTGTCGACGGCTTCGAGCTCCATCGTGTACCACACGCCGTTCGTCAGGGCGTAGCTCGCCGTGGTCAACGTCGTATTGCCCGGTGCGCCGGCCGCGTGTTTCAACAAGTACCACGAGCTGGCATCGGCATGATGCAGCAGGTACCCGCCCCCGTTGCCCGTCGCCGCGGTTTTTCTCACCCACAACTGATGGTTATCTCCCGTTGATTCCAAAAAATCCACTTTCACCCGTTCGTTGACCCAGGCCGACTGGCCGTTTGCGATTTGATTCGTATCGAACGTCCCAACGCCGCTCGTCTCACTCACCACTTTACCGCCGTTTCCCGCGGCGACCGCCCACGTTCCTGCGCCGACCGCTTGCCAGCTGTTTTGGCCGGCAATGGCCGCGGTGTTCAGCGCGTCAAACGTGTCCGAAAAAATCAAGTCCAACGGCTTTGAATTCGGATTGTTCGACGAAAGCCCTGTCCCGTCCGATGTCACCGCCTTGACGTTGAACTCGTATCGGACGCCGTTCGTCAATCCCGTGACGGTCGCCGTTGCGGAAGCGCTCGTCCCATCGTCGAAGGTCGTCCATGTTGTTGCACCGTATATGCGGTATTGGATGACGTAATCTGTTACTGGATTGGCCGTCGAAGGCGCCGTCCAGTTCAGCAACATCGACCCGTCAAGACTGCTTGCCGTGAGGTCGGTAACGACCGCATCCGTGCCGGTCACGGAGACATCATCAAAGGTGCTCGCCGTCGTTGATGACTCGAGAAAAATCGGCTTATTCGTAATGCTCGTGTCAACGGTCATGGAACACTGCGAGACAAGCCCGGCGCCCGTGTCCATCAACACATCGAAACCCGTTGCCGTCACGAGGAGTTTGTACGTCGCACCGCTGGTGAGCGTTCCACAACTTAGATTTGAATCTACTAACAATCCGTTGCTCCAGTGCAACGCATAAATCGGACCGGATGTTCCTGAGAGATCGATAATATATGCCTTGGTGCCCGCTGCTTGAAAATTATAATCACCGTATCCAAGCAACTGAGCGGACCCCGGCGTCATCTTTGCGACGATGCTCAAATTCGTTCTTTGGAACGTACTCACGGAATAAACCGCCGTGTTCCCCCATGTTCCGGAAAGACTGTTTGAGACGGATAAGCTGCCGTTCTGCGAAATATTCGCGCCGGGATCGACGACCGTCCACTTGGCGGTGTCGATCGTCGAACCCGTGAACGTATCCGTCAAAAGAGTTGCTGCAAAAGTGAACGGTGCATGATGAAGGAAAGCGACGACGCTACCGATGACAAACAATGCGCCGAATACAAATACGCGTAACTTCGAGGACCCCCCCCCCGCGGTTTTTGCCGTTTTTTGATCATAATTCCGTTGCAACGACCGCAATGATTAGAGTATAACAAAATTCCAATCTCCATAAAAGGTTGTCCTTTGGGCATTTTTCGCGTATCTTTCCGTCGTACTCCGGGGTCGTCTAATGGTAGGACATGGGCCTTTGAAGCCCAGTATCATGGTTCGAATCCATGTCCCGGAACCAAAAGAGCGCCACAGCTGTGGCGCTCTTTTCGTTTGAGAAAAAGAAGAACTTGCCACTCGAAAGCATTTGCCTCGTACCGCCGAGGCCTGTAGAGACATCAGTCGATGGGTCAAGCGCGGACTCTAGATTGTGACAAATCAACCTAAGAGATACCCTGCTCACTGAAAGGTGTTAACTTGTCTCTAGACTATGACCGCCGACCCATACTTTCAGCCAGTGTCGGGAGACGAGTTGGCTGATACTTTCCGGCAAAAATGTGGCGACTCCCCGATCGCAACATATGATACCGATTATCAGTTCAATTATCTGAATCTCACTCTACTTCTTGGAATAGTGATTGTTGCTGCTTTGATAATTCACAAAAACCGTTCAAGAGTTGCAAAGCATGCAATGAGGATTGGAATATTTCTAAAAAGCCATATTTTGACTTCTCTCTTAATAATCTTGGCAATCACGTTGTCCTTCTCAATTGCCGCAGGCAACTTGGAGCTCAGGAATCGGATGGAAGAAAGTCTTGGACGCATTCCCGATCACTTTTACTCGGTTAACCATACCCCAACAAAGGCATACTTGGATGCTTATCAGGAATATTGGGGGTGCGGTAACAGCTTCTAAAAGACCTCCTCGGAACCAAAAGCGCCTCGCATCTTGCGAGGCGCTTTTTGCATAAAAAACACCCGCCGCAGTCAGCGGAGGGGCATGCGGTAGACGTGCGTGTCCACGCGCTCGTAGCCGAGGTTGACGTAGAACTGATGTGCATCGGCGCGGTGCGCGCGGCTGGTGAGCTGCATGCGCACGACGTTCTCGGCCTTGGCGACGCGATGCGCAATCGTCATGAGCGTCCGGGCGATCCCCTGGCGCTGATGGGACGCGGTGACGATGACGTTGTGGATCGTCGCGTAGCGCCCGTGCATCGACTCGTGGATGCACAGCGTGACCATGCCGACAACATGTCCACGCCAGTCTTCGGCAACGAAGACGCGCTCCTTCTCGACCGTCGCCGCGATCGCCTCGGGCTTCAGCTCCACGTCGCGACCGGACAACTCGCACAGCAGTTTCCAGACGTCCTTGGTAGAACTCTCGTCCAACGGCACATCATGGCGGTCGATCTCCTGCGGCCAGGAGTCGACACGGGACAGCTCTGGCCGGGACAGATACCCGTAGCTGAGCACTTTTGTAACCCAGAGCGGAATCTCTTCCGACATGACAAACCTCCCGGCGCAGCGTACGCGGCGGCCGGGAGGAGGTCAATGACGGCGACCTTCTTACTTCATCTTCACGACCGTGTTCCAAATCATGGCGAGGACCCAACCCACGACGTAGCCGAAGAGGAACGTCACGACGACGAGCCCGATCGCCGATCCGAGATTGAACGGCAGCACGGTGTACGGCGGCGTGATCATGTGCAGCCGGAAAATGAAGTCCAAGAACGGCTGTGCCAACCCCAAGAGGACGAGCAGCGACCAGACGAGGTGCCACAGGCCGAGGAAACTGCCGAAAATAAGACCGCACTTCTGCACATTGAGGGTGTTCATACCCAATGGGTTACCGCTTGAGGTATCTGCCGACCGCGATGCCGCTCGTGATGGTCGTGAGCGCGGCGGCGACCAGGAATTCGATGCCGAAGATGCGCCAACCTTCGCGTTCGAAGAAGCCGAGCAGGTCGAACTGCGTGCCGTCGAAGAAGTTGCGGATGCTGGGGCCGACCGCGCCGGACAGCGGGAAGATCACGGCCGCGGCGATGAGCGTGCCGAGCAGGCTGTAGAGCAACGCCTCGATGATGTACGGCATGCGGATGAACCAGGCCGACGCCCCGACCAGCCGCATGATGCCGATTTCTTCGCGGTGCGTGTAAATCGTGATGCGGATGGAGTTCCAGACGATCAGCAGCGAAATGATGGCGAACAGCGCGCTGACGCTGATCGCGGTGCGCTCGACCTTCTCGGAAATGCGGCGGATGCGGGCGATCAAGTCCCGGTGGTCGTCGAAGTTCTTTTCCTGGATGTACGGCGCATAGGACGGATGTTCGAGCGACGCCAGGATGGCCGGGTAGTCGTTGGTGCTGCGTGCCTTCACGGCCAGCGACGGCCCGAGCGGATTCTTGCCGAGCTCGCTGACCGCGTTCTGGATGGCTTCGTTGTCGGGATGCCGTTCCTGCAGCTTACGCAGCGCTTCGTCGGCGCTCGTCACGGTCACTTCCATGACGCTCGGCTGCGCCAACAGCGACGACTTCATGGCAGCCACGACTTCCTCCCCCGCCGTCGGCTTGAGATAGACGGAGACGGAAATGCGCTGCGAGACGGCGTCGAGTGCCACGCCCGCCAGGATGTTCAGGACGAGCAGGATGTTCACGGAAATGAGCGCGAGCGCCAGGATGCTCGTCGTCACCACGGACAGCCAAAAATTCCGGACGAAGTCCTGGAGCGAGGCTTTGATGACGCGGAAGAAGGAAATGAACATGGTCCCCCTAGAGCAGATATTTGCCGACTTCCTGGTCGGACACCACCTGGCCGGCGTCCAGCGTGACGACGCGGCGGCGCAGGGTATTCACGACTTCGCGGTTGTGGGTCACGAGCAGCACGGTGGTGCCGAACTGGTTGATCTTAACCAGCAGGTCGATGATCTCGCGCGTGTTGATGGAGTCGAGGTTGCCGGTCGGCTCGTCGGCCACGAAAATCTTGGGTCGGTGGACGAGCGCGCGGGCGATGGCGGCGCGCTGCTTTTCACCGCCGGACAGCTGGACCGGGTATCGCTGAGCCTTCTCTTCGAGCCCCACGATCTTCAGCACTTGCGGCACGACCGTTCGGATGCGCTTCATGGACGCACCGGAAACTTCCAGGGCGAAGGCCACGTTCTCGTAGATGGTCTTTTGCGGCAGGAGCTTGAAATCCTGGAACACGACGCCCATCTGGCGGCGTAACAGCGGGATGTCCTTTCCCTTGATCCGGGTCACGTCCCAGCCGCCGATCTCGATCCGGCCGCGATCCGGCCGCTCTTCGGCAATCAGGAGCTTGACCAGCGTGGTTTTTCCGGTGCCGCTCTGGCCGACGATGGAGACGAATTCTCCCGGGCGGATGCGCAAATTGACGTTGGTCACGCCCACGATGTCCGGATGGTACATCCGGCTCACGTCCTGAAATTGAATCATCGTGTCCGCCATGGGGATCCGGAGTTTTTTGCCGGCCTTCAAGATCTTGCTTAGCTGAAATAGCGGTGTTAGTATAGCACACGCCGAAACCGGGCATAGCCCGCGCTCGCGGGTATAGTTCAATGGTAAAACGACTGCTTCCCAAGCAGTAGTCGCGGGTTCGATTCCCGCTACCCGCTCCAAGGGCACGCTGCCGTTCGCCACCTTAGCTCAGCTGGTAGAGCAATGCTTTCGTAAAGCAGAGGTCCCGGGTTCGAATCCCGGAGGTGGCTCCAAAAGGACCGCACCATGTGGTGCGGTCCTTTTGATTCACGCCTTTATTTCTTCATGAAATAAACCGTGACCTGCTGCGCATTGGCTGCTTCCTGCTGATAGATCTCATCGCCCAGCGCGCCGCGGAGTTTCTGCTGAAGCAGGTAGACGCGGATGACCCGGCGCTTGAACTCGGCTTCGGACCAACCGAACTGCTTGAGCATCTCCTGCAGCTCGGAGCCGCCCCGCGTCGCGGCGGCAAACTCGGCATCGACCTCGGCGTCGGTCACGACGATGCCGCGCTGGGCGGCGACCTGTTCAAACCACGCTTCCTGCACCAGCCGCGACAGGACGTTGGACTGGATCTGTTCGCGCGTCAGGTCCGCTCCCTGCACTTCCGGATGCGCCTCGCGGTAGGCCACGAAGGCATCGGTGTCGGACAACACGTCGCGCACCCAGACCGGGCGGCCGTCCACGATGGCCGCGGGAAACGGAAAGACGCCGGCGGCCCAGCCGCTCATGGTGCCGTGCCAGCCGCCGCTGTAGATGCCGATGGCAAAGGTCGCCATCACGCCGAGCAGCAGGATGAAAAGCCCGGCCGCCGTGGCCACCCACGGCGCCGGCGAGAGGCGCACCTCGCGCGTCTCCGGCGGCATCTTTTTGTTCTCCCGTTCCGCCATAGGTCAGGTGGAGGTGCGCAAGGTCTCCGGATCGAAGAAGAAAAGCCACCAGCGCTCGGCGTTGCTGTGATGGGCGCGGACCGGAACGGCACGGGCGGTGGAGCTTGCCGTCGCCGCGGCGCGTTCCACGACGACGACCGTCTCCCCCGGCTTCTGCAGGTTCAGTTTGAGCCGCGCCTCGCGCTCCAGGAAGCCGGAGGTCTCGAAACGCTTCAGGAGTTCCACCAACTCGACGTTGCGCGTTTCGAGCGAGCGCGCTTCGGCGTCCAGCCGCGCCAGGTCGGCGTCAATCGAGCGGTTGCGCAGGGACAGGCTGATCAGCCCGCTGCCGACAACGAACACGCTCAACGCGCCGAGGACGGCAAGCGTCCTGGCGTTCCACAGCCGTTGTGTCCAGCTCCGCGATCGCGTGCGCATGCGTCAGTTGCCCCCTCACTATAGCAAAATCAGCCCTGGTCGTCGCCTTCGGTCTCCGACGAAAAGTCGGCGAAGGCCTTCCGGCTGCGCAGATGGTCCACGTATTTTGCCACCGCCCGACGGTCTTCCGGGGCCAAGTCCTTCATGCGGCGATCCAGGTCCGGCAGCGATTCCGACGCGGCGTCGAGCTGCCGGCGGACGGCGTCCTGCGCCTCGGTGATGCGGGCACGCAGGGCGAAGGGGTGGGGAACGTGGCCGATTTCCAGGATGGCGGAGCTGCCGGCGGTCTGAATTTCGATGGCGCCGGTGCGGAAGGCGTAGTCAAGAAGGCCGTGTTTGTGCACGGAAATGTCCTGAATGCGGTCGAGGTCAGCCTCGGAGACCGTCCATTCGAAGAAGCCGTGGCGGTCCACGTCGATGACGCGATGCGTGGTGACCAGAAAGACGTTGGAAACCCAGAGCAGCCAGGCGCGCAGGGCGGCGATCAGGCAGAATCCCGCGACGAGCACGAAGATGATGCCGCCGAACACGCCGAGACGGAACAGCTGCGACATGAAGAACGCGTCGAGCAGGAGCAGGCCGAACAGGAAGCCCAACGGCACCACGACCATCACGGCGTGGCGGCGGGCGTGCTGCAGGACTTTTTCGTTAGGACGAAGCGTGAAGCGTTCCATAGCGTTTGGCGATTTCTTCGCGAAGGATGGTACGGTCGTCCCAAGGGATCTTCCGTCCGCCGGATACGGCCATGACCTGTTCCGCGCCTTTGCCGGTGACGAGCACCAGGTCGTCGGGCCGTGCCAGTTCCACGGCTTTGGCGATGGCGGCGCGCCGGTCGACGATGTCGTAGAGCGTTTCTCCGGCGGTCTTTCCCTTCACCCCGACGATCACCTGGCGCGAGAGCTCCTGCGGATCGTCGTCATACGGGTCGTCGGTGGTGACGATCACGATGTCGGCCCGCGACGAGGAGATCTCCCCCATCACCGGGCGGCGCGCCGCGTCGCGCCCGCCGCCGGTGGCCCCGAAGACGTGGATGATGCGGCCGGCCGGCTTTCCGACGGCTTCGAACAGCTGCCGGAACGATTCCGGCTCGTGGGCGTAATCAACGAACGCCGTGAACGGCTGACCCGACGCGACGCGCTCAAAGCGGCCGGGAACGCCGGTCACCGCGGCCAGCGCATCGACCGCGGTCTTCAAGGAAACGCCGAGCGCGGCTGCCGCGCCGAACGCGGCCAGGGCGTTCCAGACGGAGGCACTTCCCGGCATCTGCAGGCGCACGGCCGCGTCGCCGATGCGGAAGGAAACGCCGTCGGGTCCAAGGGCGATCTGCGTGGCCATCAGCCGCGTGTAGCCGGTCCGCAGGAAGGCGGGCGGGATGACGCAGCGCTCACAACCGTCCTCCACATGAAACGTGACCAGCCGGTCCGCAGGCATGTCCATGAAATGCGCCGCATCGGAAAAACACCCGTTGACCACGAACGTCCGCGGCACGACTTTGCCGCCGACCGCTTTGGGCGGACGCGTCGACACGGCCCGGAAGAGTTCGCGCTTGGCGTCGCGGTAGGCCTCAAAACTGCCGTGCGCCTGCAGATGCTCGGGCGTCAGGTTGGTGATGAGCGCCAGGTCGTAGGCGATGCCGCGGTGGCGGTGCTGCAGGATGCCCTCGGACGACGTCTCGATGACGGCATGCGTGCAACCTGCATCGACCATGTCCTTGAGCAGCTTCTGCAGCTTGAAGCGCCCCAACATCGTCATTTTGTAACGGTTCAACTCCTCGTGCTCCCCCACCTTGATGAGCGCGGTCGTTGCCAGGCCCACCTTGTGGCCGGCCTTTTCCAGGATGCGGGCGATGAGCACGCTGGTGGTGGTCTTGCCTTTGGTCCCGGTCACGCCGACGACGACCATGCGCCGCGACGGGTAGCCGTACAAAAAGGCCGCCGCTTCGGCCAGGAAACGGTGGTACCAGAGGAGCGCGGCCGGCGGTACCAGCGGCCGCACCCAGGATTTCAGGCGTCCTATCATGGTCTGATCCTACAGCCCCGCGACCGCTTCGCGGAAGCGCTCCCCGCGGTCGAACTCGTTTTTGAACAAGCCGAAGCTGGTGCAGCCCGGGGAAAGCAGCACGGTGTCGCCCCGTCCGCCGATGCCCGCGGCGAGCGTCACGGCGGCGTCCATGGAGTCGGCCGAGAAGGCCGGCATGCGGATCCCCTGCGTGCGGAACGCCGCCACCATCTTGTCGGTGCCGGATCCCGGCAGCAGGATCATGGTGCGCACGGCGCGGCGGACGGCCTTGGGAACGTCCCGGAAATCGAGGTTCTTGTCGGTGCCGCCGGCGATGAGGACAAGATGTTTCTTGCTGCCGAAGGTGGCGAGCGCGGCAAGGAGCGCGTCCGGCGTGGTCGCCGTCGTGTCGTTGACGAAGCGGACGCCGCCGATCCGTGCGACGGTTTCCTGACGATTCGGCAGGCCGCGGAACGACTTCAGCGCCTTTCGAATGCCGGCGTCGGTCGCACCGGCGGCGATCGCCGCCATGGCTGCGGCGGCTGCGTTGGCACGGTTATGTTCTCCGGGGAGGGGCATCGACTTCAGGTCGGCAACGATGCGTTCTTTGCCGTTTTCCCGGACGATCAAGCGCGAACCGCGCAAGAAGGCGCCGTTCTCTTCCGGAAACGGCGCGGCCGACCACCAGTAGCGTCGGCCGACGACGCGCGCGCCCATCTTGCGCGTCCACGTGTTGTCACGGCCGACCACCGCCGCGCTCGTCAGCGACTGGAACGAGAAGATGCGTTCCTTGGCCGCGGCGTAGGTCTTCATGTCCGGGTAAAAATTTAGGTGGTCGCGCATCAGGTTGGTGATGACGGCGACCTGCGGCGCACGGCGGTCGGGACCGAGCGTCTCCGTCAGGAAGCTGGAGAGCTCGAGCACCACCCGATGCCCCGGCTTCACGCGATGCAAAAAGGACAGAGGCGACACGAGGATGTTGCCGCCCAACCATGTCCGGTATCCCGACGCTTCGAGCATGGCTGCCGCAAGCGCCGAAGTCGTGCTCTTACCGCGCGTGCCGGTGATGCCCACGACCGGCGCCGGACAGGCCTCCAGAAACAGCGACACGTCCGAATGGACGGGAATGTGGCGCCGCTTGGCCAGCTCAAGATAGGGCGAGTGCCATGGCACGCCCGGATTGCGGACGATCAGGTCGGCGCGCAGGAAATCCGACCTGCGGTGCTTCCCCAGGACGAGCGTCACGTTGCGCTTCCCGCGCAGCTGCCGGACGGTGGCGGCCACGCGGTCGGCGGTTTTCATGTCCGTGACGGTGACGCGCGCGCCCCGTTTGGCGAACCACAAGGCTGCGGTCACGCCGGACCCCTGGGGAAACTGGCCGAGTCCGAAAATCAGGACGCGCTTTCCGGTCCAGCGGGTCTTCATATCAGAAAGCGCCGCGGCGGGCCGCCAGCCGCACGGCAAGGTAGGCCCAGGCCACCTGCTTGAACATCTTCACATATTCCACGATCCCGCGAACCACGCCGAATTTGGCGATCTTGCGGCGGATGTCGAGACCGGAGAGCTGCACGCTTCCGTACGGGATGCCGCGGCGTCGGCAGGCGTAGTTCAGGGCGGCCTCAAGCATGAATCCCTGCAGATACTTGTCTGGAATCCGCTCAAAAATCGAACGCTGCAGCGCCCGCTCGCCGCCGATCAGCGGCAGGTGCGGCTGAATGCGCATCATCCAGCGGCCGCGGTCGCGCAAACCCACGCACATCCCCTTCTCCCCGGAGAGCACGGGGTCGAGGATGGTACGGATGTGCTGGACGGTCAGCCCGATCAGATCGGCGTCGCAGAAAAAAAGCACCGGCGCGTCGGTGTGCGCCACGCCATGCTGCACGGCCTTGCCTTTGCCGGCGCGGATCGGCAGCTCATGGACGAGCGTGGCCCCGGCGGCGCGGGCGCGTTCCGCGGTCGCGTCGGTGGAACCGTCGGAGATGACGACGATCTCGGAAATCAACGGTGAAGCACGCAGGGCGCTCACCACGTCCGCGATGGTCTTCTCCTCGTTGTAGGCGGGCACAACGGCCGCGACGGCAGGTCTCGGCACAAGGATGCGTCAACGCAGCGAGAGGTCGTACAGGATTTCCTCGAGCTTGCGCAGGTTGGTCTTCAGCTGGTCGAACTTGTTGCGCATGTGCCCGGTGATGTTCATCTTGATGAGCTCCTGGGCGACGGCCTCCACCGCGGCGTGCGCCCGGCGGACTTCCTTCTCATCCCCGTTCGTCGCCGCTTTGACGGCGTAACGCACCGCTTCCCCGGTGAAGTCCATGACGCCGCCGAGATAAGCGTCCTCGTCGATGGCCGGCGCGTCCACGGCGCCGATCTTTTTCCGTTTCAGGAAGTCCAGGAACAGGCGCGCTTCGGCGTATTCCTCGAGCGCGGCGCGGTACGAGCCTTCATCCGAGAGGCCGACCGTCCGCTTGAAGCGTTTGGCGAGCATCCCGAGCAGGCGCTCGGCATGGGAGAGCAACCGCTCCCCGCCGGCCAGGTCGCCGCGGTGGAACGCGAAAATCGCCTGCTTGGCGTCGGCCAGCACATCGCCGGAGAGCTTGATGGTTTCGCGCCGCTCGGCGTCGTAGCCGGCGTAGCGTTTGCGCAAACCGGCGAAAAAGACGGAGTGGATCATGCCCTCATCCTACCGGAAAAACCCCGAATAAAAAAGGTCCCGCGGAGACTCACGTCTTCTGCGGGGAGCCGCCCGGGGGCGGCACGAAAGACAAGTTGTGCAGGCGATAGAAGTACTGTCGCGCACCCTCGAGCAGCACGCTGTCGAGGGCCTCGCAGCCCATGGACTGCGCATACATCTCCAGGTGCCGGACGTAGTCCATGACCTTCTTGAGGTCGCGGCCGAGCACGTGGCAATCGTGCCGGATGGCGTTGACGTCCACGATGTTCTCGACCAACGCGTACACGACGTGCGGATCGCCGTTCTCGTCGCGACAGCGGAGCGGAACCCGGAACGGGCCGCACTCGTCCTCCTCCTGCACCTCGGTCGTCTCGCGGAACTCCGCGAGGGCGTCGGCGTACGGAGCGATGAAGCCGTCCGATTCGCCGCTGAACTCCATGGCCCGGGCGAAGCTGCGCACCAGATCCGAGAACAGCCGTCCGTGCGCCTCGCAGGACGCGAGGTGGCCGGCGGCCGCATCGGCCGTGGCACAATCGAGGTAGCCGCGCGCGATCGGCTCGCCCGTGATCGGGCAGACGTCGCCGCAGGCCTCGAGCATCAAGACGAGGATGTGGTCCGCCACCGCGCGCGCGTCCGGAAGCCAGATCGATCCGTCCGGCGGAAATACCGGATGGAAGCGCACGAACGGGTGAAGCCGCTGCAGGGCGTCGCGCAGGCGATCGAGCGCCGACGACGCGCCTTGTCGGTTGCAGGCGTCGCGCAGCGTGGCCGGATAGCCCGTCACGCCGATGACCGTCTGCTCCAGGGCAGCCACCACGGAATCGCTCCGCGGTTTGATGTGTTCGCTACTCAACGCCGTACCTCCTTCTTGGGGGCGTCCTTTTCGAATATACGGAAGGGGGGTCGCACTGTCAACCCCGCAACCGCTGGTATAGGGCGTCGGTTTTTGCGGCAATGGCGTCCCAGTCGAAATGGGCGCGGATGAAGGCTTTTCCGCACTGCCCCATCTCCCGCAGCCGCGGCTCGTCGGGCAGGAGTTCCTTGAGACGGACCCGCAGGTCCAAGGCATCGCCCGAACGGAAGAAGTACCCGCAGCCGTCCACGGCTTCCTTGTTTTCCGGAATGTCGGAGACGAGTACCGGGAGTCCGTAGCTCATGGCTTCGAGCGTCGAAATCGACAGCCCTTCCGACTCCGACGGGCTGACGTAGACGTGGGCATGCGCAAACAGCGCCTGCAACGTGCGACCGCCTTGGTAGCCCAAGAACAAAATGTCCGGGTTGCCATGTGCCATGCCGAGCAGGAACGATTGGTATTCCTTCGTGAACGACGGCGCGCCGACGATGACCAGCTTCTTGTCCGTGGTCAGGCCCTGATAGGCCTCGATCAGCGTGTGGATCCCCTTGTGCCGCACCAAACGCGCCACAACAAGCAGGTAGCCGCCGCTCTTCAGACCGAACTCGGCGAGCGCTTCGGGACCCGGCGCCGGCAGAAGCGACACGCCGTTCGGGATGTACACGGCCTTCTTCTTGAAGCGGGCTTCGATGATACCCTGGAGCGCCTGGGAGACGGCGATGGTGGCATGCGCCCAGCGCACTGCGGTCCATTCACCGAAGGTCAGATACCCGCGCGCCAAGATCCCCCACTTCCTGTGATAGCGGTCCTGGCTGTGGAAGGTCACGACGACCGTGGCGTGCCGCGCGAACAGCCGCGGAATCCAAGCCAGCGTGGACGGACCGACGCCGTGGTAGTGGATGATGTCGGCGTTGCGGCGGCAGACGTCGAGCGACGAAAAAAAGGCGTGGGTGATGGTGTCGAAGTTCTTGGTGTGCCAGCTCCAAGCCCGTATGAGGGTGATCCCGCGCCAGCTCGACCGGTTGCTGCCCGGATACCACGGCCGGACATATACCAAAACCTCGTGTCCGCGGGACACCAAGCGCGCCGAGAGTTCTTCCACGTGTTTCTCGATGCCTCCGCCCTGCTCCCCCATCGGGACCCCCTTTTGTCCGATCATGGCGATACGCATGGCGGGAGTATATCATGGAGGGGTTGAAATGCGCGGGAAAATGTGTTAGTCTCCCGGCAACTCGGTATCGACTTCGTCGATGCCGAGTCGGCGTTCGCTCGGCGCCGAAAGCAAGCTTTCGCGCCTCACTCACTTGACTCGGTAGCTCAGCTGGTAGAGCACCGGCCTTTTAAGCCGAGGGTCGTGGGTTCGATCCCCACCCGAGTCACCAAAACGCGCCTCACCCGGTGGGGCGCGTTTCTATTAGATTAGCGAGTTGCCGTCTTCATTGGACTTGACATTTTAATGAAAAAATGATATAAGCCATTCAGAGGTTACAGTGATACCGAAAGACTTCCTGATTGCGTTGGCAGTCCTGATCGCTGGTCTCGCTCTGGGTTCGGTGTTCGAGCGTATCGCCGGAGTCCACTACTCTGGTTCGGGTACGTGGTTCGTGTACAAGGTCGTACTCATGAGCAGCGGTACGCTCGCCGGAAGCATCATGGGCAGGACGCTCTGGCGACGTAAGACCAGCTGAAGATGAGGAGAGGACGCGGATCAACGGGGTCTTCCTGAACAAGGAGGGCCTCAATTTTTTATTTCTTGGCGACCCTCTGTACCACCTTCGAGAGCGGCCCCGGATCGCCGTCGCCCAGCGCGGCGCGCAGGTTGTCGCCGAGCATCTTGCGCTGGTCGGCGTCATCAAGGAGCCGCCGGACGACGCGCGTCAGCAATTGGACGGTGCAGGCGCGCTCGGCCAGGAGTTCGGCGGCGTTCCGGCCCACGACGTAGCGAGCGTTTTTCTCTTGCGGCGAGTCCGGCAGCGGCACGAGCAGGGTCGGCTTCTTGAAAACCGCCAGTTCACTGAGCGTGCCGAATCCGGCGCGGGAGATCACGAGATCGGCGGAGCGGTAGGCGTCGGCCAGTTCTTCCCTCATGAACGGCACCGGACGGTAACGCGCCCGTTCCGGCGCCGCCTCCTTGCCGCCCGTGACGTGCACAACCTGGCAAAACTTGATGAGCCGGTCGAGCGCCGCATTGATGCGCCGGTTCAAACCAAGCGCGCCGGTGCCGCCGCCCAAAACGAGCAGCGTGGGTGGCGTTCCCGACACGGCCGGGCGCGCCGCAGCGTCGCGCAGGAATGTTCGGACGGGATTGCCGACGAGCGTCGGCGCAAAACGCGTGAATCCTGCGGCCGCGCCGTCGCAGGAGGCGGTCACGGCCGCGGCGAGGCGCGCCATCAGCAGGTTGGAGCGCACCGGCTCGATGTCCTGCTGGTGCACCACAAGCGGTACGCCGCGCATCTTTCCCGCAGCAGCTACCGGCACGGACACGAATCCTCCGGCAGTGACATGCACGTCGGGTTTGAACTCACCGATCAGGGAAAGCGCCGCAGCCGTCCCAGCCACGTTCTTGAAGGGGTCCGTGACGTTACGCACGTCGGCGTAGCGGCGGATTTTGCCCGCCGGCACGGAGGCAAAGCGGATGCCGGCGGCCTCCACAAGCGCGCGTTCCGGCCCGTCGGCCGTGCCGATCCAGAGGAAATCGTTGCCGTCTTTGAGATGTTCGGCCAGGGCCAGAAGCGGGGTCACCGGCCCCAGCGTCCCGCCGCCGGAAAGGAGGATCTTCATGCGTGTTCCATCTTCCCGTGGCTGGAGATGTTCAGCAAGATCCCCATGGCGCCCATCAGCACCACGAGCGACGTGCCGCCGTAGGAGACGAACGGCAGGGTGATGCCGGTCAGGGGCAGCACGGAGAGCATCGAGCCGATGTTCACGAAGGCCTGGACGGCGACCAGCGCCACGATTCCGGAAGCAAGCAACTTCCCGAAGCGGTCCGGCGCGCGGTCGGCGATGGTCAGGCCGCGCCACAGGAACAGCAGCAGCAGCAGCACGATGAACGCCGCGGAGAGCAGGAACCCGAGTTCTTCCGCCATGACCGCGAAGATCGAATCACCGGCGACTTCCGGCAGGTAGGAAAACTTCTGGCGCGAACGGCCGAAACCGAGGCCGAACAGCCCGCCGGAGCCGATGGCGAGCAACGCCTGGTTGATGTGGTAGCCGACGCCCTGCGGATCCAGTTCCGGATGCAGGAAGGTCGTCAGACGCAGGGCGCGGTACGGCGCCACTTTGATGAGCAGCAGGATGAGACCGAACCCGGCCGCCGAGAGCGCCGCCAAATGCTGGACCGAGGCGCCGCCCAGGAAGTAGACGACGAGCGACACCATGACGATGACCGAAAAGGTGCCAAGGTCCGGCTGCAACATGATGAGCGTGCCGATCACGGCCAGCAGGGTCAGAAACGGCACCAGCCCGGCGTGCAGATCGCGGGCGCCGGCATCACCGCGGGCCTCGAGCCAGGCCGCGAGATAGATCAAGAAGGTGATTTTTACGATTTCGGCCGGCTGGAGGGAGAAGCCGCCGATGCCGATCCAGCTTTTGCTGGTCCCCCAGTCCGCGGAAAGACCTGGGATGAAGACGAGGACGAGCAGCACGATGGTCACGAGCAAGATCGGCATGGCCCAGACGCGGTACAACCGGTAGTCGACCTGAGACAACACGAACATGACGACAATACCGGGCAGGAAGCCGAACAGCAGCTGGTGGCGGACGAACCAGAACGCGTCGCCGAAGCGCGCAAAGGCAGACGGTCCCGAGGCCGACGACAACATGGCAAGCCCGAAGATCGCCAGCCCCAGCACGGCGAGGAGCAGCGGTCGGTCGACGCGCTGCAGGTGCGCGCGCAGCCGTTCCACGACCTTCGGCTTTTTCATAGATGGACGGTCAGCTCTTGGCGCGGGGCATCATGGCCGTCTTCATGACGTCGTCCATGGTGCGGGCGTAGACGAAGCGCAGCGCCTTGCGCACCTCCTTGGGAATCTCCGCGATGTCGCGTTCGTTTTCCTTTGGCAATATCACGGTATGCATGCCGGCGCGGTGCGCTGCCAGGACCTTCTCTTTGACGCCGCCGATTTCGAGCACCTTGCCGCGCAGCGTGACCTCCCCTGTCATGGCCACGTCGTGGCGGATGGCGCGCCCGGAAACGAGCGAGGCCAGAGCCAGCGCCATGGCCACGCCGGCGGACGGACCATCCTTGGGGATGGCGCCTTGCGGCACGTGCACATGGATATCGGACGTTTTGTGGAACGGGACTTTCACGCCAAGCTCTTTGGAGCGCGCCCGGGCGTAGGAAAACGCGGCCTGCGCCGACTCCTGCATGATCTTGCCGAGGTTGCCGGTGAGAATGAGCTGGCCGCTGCCCGGCATGATGGCCGCTTCGATGCGCAGGATCTCCCCGCCCGCTTCGGTCCATGCCAGGCCGGTGACGACGCCGACCTCATCGCGCTTCTCGCTCCCCGCGGCGTGGAAGCGTTCCGGACCGAGGTACTTCGCCAAATCGGAAATGCCGACGGCGAAGTGTCCCCGCTTCCCCTCCGCTACCTGGCGCGCGATCTTTCGGCAGACCGTGGACAGTTCGCGTTCCAGGTTGCGCACGCCCGCTTCCCGCGTCCAGGAACGGATGACGGTGCGCACGGCGTTGTCCGTGAAGGTGAGCTTCTTGCCGGCAAGGCCGTTCGCCTCGACCGCTTTGGGGATCAGGTACCCCTTGGCGATGTGGAACTTTTCGTCTTCCGTGTAGCCCGGGAACTCGATCACTTCCATGCGGTCGCGCAACGGCGCCGGGACGGTGTCGAGCAGGTTGGCCGTGGTGATGAACAGCACGTCGGACAAGTCGAACGGCGACTCCAAGTAGTGGTCGGAAAATTCGTTGTTCTGTTCCGGATCGAGGGCTTCCAAAAGCGCCGCCGAGGGATCGCCGCGGAAGTCGTTCCCGAGCTTGTCGATCTCGTCGAGCATGAAGACCGGATTCTTGGTGCCGGCTTCGGCGATGCCCTGGATGATGCGGCCGGGCAACGCGCCGACGTAGGTGCGGCGGAAGCCGCGGATCTCGGCTTCGTCGCGCACGCCGCCCAGCGAAATGCGGACGAACTTGCGCCCGAGCGACCGGGCGATGGATTTGCCGATCGAGGTTTTGCCGGTACCCGGCGGTCCGGCGAAGCACAAGATCGGCCCTCTCACGCGGCCGACCAGCTTCTGCACGGCAAGGTAATCAAGGATGCGTTCCTTCACTTTCTCGAGGCCGTAATGGTCGTCGTCCAGAATCTTTCCGGCCTTGGCGATGTCGATCTCGGAGGCGGTCTTCTTGTTCCACGGCAAACCCACGAGCCAGTCCAGGTACGTGCGCACGTAGGAAATTTCCGGCGAAAACGACGGCATGGCCTGGAGCCGTGCCAGTTCCTTGGTCGCCGTGGCCTTGACCTTGTCCGGCATGCCGGCCGCCTCGATCTTGGCGCCGAGCTCGTCGAATTCGCTCTTGCCGCCGACCGTGCCGAGTTCCTTTTCAATCGACTTGAGCTGTTCGCGGAGGAACATCTCGCGCTCCATCTTGCCGAGCTCCTTGCCGGTGTCGTCCTGGATCTTGCGGGAGAGTTTGAGCACCTTGTTCTGGCGGGCCACGGCCAAGCCGGTCTTCTCCAGCTTTTCTTCCGTGGTCTTGGCCTCGAGGATGGCCTGCTTCTCGTCGGCCCGGAAATCCATGTTGAGCGCGATGAGGTCGGCAAGCTGCCAGGGATCGGTCAGGTTCATGACCACGAGCATCACATCGAACGGCACCGGCGCGCCGAGCGAGACGGCTTCCTTGAACTGGTTCACGACGGAGTACATCTCGGCCTCGACGCGGTCGTTCTTGGCCGACTGCGGCGCGGGCCAGGCCGCGACGTCGGCTTCGAGGTGCCCGCCGACGGCGACGACCTGGGAGACGCGGACGCGCTCCAGTCCTTCCACGAGCAGGCGCATGGTGTCGTCCGGCAGCTTCATGGCCTCCCGGACGCGGCAGGCCGTGCCGACGTCATACATATCGTCCGGCTGGGCTTTTTTGTCCGGCCGCGCCTTTTTAACGGTGATGAAAGCCACGATCTGCCCGGCGGCCTGGGCCGTGGTGACCGCTTCCTGCGCCTGCGGATCCGTCAGGAGCAGCGGCACGGAAATCTTCGGGAACATCACCAGGTCGGCCAACGCCACCACAGGGACGTGCGGCGGAATGACGGCCGGGGGCGGCGCGGCGGCGATGGGGAGATCACGAGGTTCGGGCATAGAGAACCCCGTGATTATAGCAGAACAGGATAAAAAAAGACGACGCCGCGAGGCGCCGTCGGTCGAGCTCAGCTCGACTCGGGACCGTCCGCTCAGGCCGGGGGCACGAGCGGCGCGTTGAGCTGCGCCGGCTTGCTGCCGAAGGTCGTCGGCGGGAACTCGTGCTCCATCGCCGCCCGGCAGGCTGCGAAGAACCCCTGTCCCCCGAAGTAGGCCCGGCCGTTGCTGTGGAGCACGACCGGCTGACCCGGCAGCTGCTCCATCGACAGCACGGCCGCCTGGTTGGCCGCCTCGTTGCCCGAGCTCTCGCAGGCGATGCCGATGACCGGGATGTGCGCCTTGCCCAGCTTCACGAGATGGGCCTTGAGCACGCCCGGCAACTGCGCCGCCATGCCCGCCCCGGCGATCACCACCGCGTGGTCCGGCAGCTCCCGCGCGATCTGCGCGAGCTCCTCCGGATGCCGGTGGCAGCTGACGATGTGACGCTCGGCGGTGATCTTGCCCGCCGCCTGCTCGTCCCGGAGCATCTCCAGGCCGAGCATCATCGGCGGCAGGTCCGAGTCGCTGCCAGTGATGACCACCACGTGGGGCTTCGGCAGCGCCACGTCGATACCCATCGCCTCCTTCTGGTAGGCCTCGAGCTTGCGGCCGGTCAGCCGCCAGAAGATGTAGCGGTAGAGGCGCGCCGTCTGGACGAGCACCTCCGGCGGCACGATCTGGCCGTGGACCCAGCCGACGTCGTAGTCCGACTCCGGCTTCTTCTTGTCGATCCCGCGCGTCTTGCCCCAAATCCGGACGAACTGCTTGTCGTAGCTCGTCGGGCTCTCCCGCCTGGCCTTGGCCTGGGCCGCGGCCCACTGCCGGCCGTCCCAGAAGCGGGACGAATCCGGGGTCAGCACCTCGTCGCCGACCGTGAGCTGCCCGTCATCGTCGAAGCCGTACTCGAACTTCGTGTCGGCCAGGACGATGCCACGGTCCTGGGCGAACGCGCGCGCCTTCTCGAACAGGCGGAGCGTCAGGTTCTCGACGACGTCGCCGTGCTGCTCGCGCACGCTCTCGGCCGAGATGTGCTCGTCGTGCCCGACCTCGGCCTTGGTGGTCGGGGTGAAGAGCGGCGACTCGAGCCGATCACCGTCCTGGAGGCCCTCGGGCGGCTTGTGCCCGCAGACCTCGCCGGTCTTCTTGTAGGCCGCGAGCCCGCTGCCCGTCAGGCAGCCGCGCGCGATGGCCTCGACCGGCAGCATCAGCAGCTTGCGGACCACTGTGGCCCGCATCTGGAGCATCTGATTGCCCTGGAGCGCCTCGGGCAGGTGCGCGTCGATCGCGCTGCCGCTGGCGACGAGATCGTGCGCGAACTGCTCGCGCATCACCTCCGTCCGCCAGAAGCGGTTCATCGCCGTCAGCACCGCGCCCTTCTGGGGCACCAGCGCGTTCAGGACGAAGTCGAAGATGCTGATGCGGTCGCTGGCGACCACGAGCAGCTTCGACGGGTCCGGGAGGGTGTAGGTGTCGCGCACCTTCCCCCGCCGCACCAGCTCCAGCCCCGCGAGGGGCTCCTTGATCAGACCATCTGGAATTTTCGTCATCGCGTGCCCCTCCTGTTTGGGCGGACCCATCCAACCAAATAGGCGCTCCCTTGTCGAGAGGCGCCTATAAAGTGGTACTAGTATTGCTAGTATGCGACGCCGCTGATTTCCTGTTCGCGGCCGTCGGGGGTGACCCGCGTCACCGTGAACTCGCCCGGGCCGCTCCAATGCAGGTCCTTCCAGTACGGCAAGCGTTTCCCGCTCGCGTCGGTCGCCCAGGGCTCTTCGGCGGCCGTTTCGGTGGTCACGTCGTGCGAGCTGTCCGTCGCCAAGCTGTACATGGAAATCGGCTCAACACCGCAACCCGCACCGCCGCAGGTGTGCGGATACGACAGCACGGTCCAACCCTGCGCACTCCAGATGGGCTTGCCGAACTGAGGAAAATTGTTGAGCGTCTTGTACCCCGCCAACGCGCCGTTATCGGGCTCGAGCGTGTACGTGCCGGTGACGTAGTTTTCCGGCAACCCGACGCCGCAGTAGTTCTCGTCCACCAGGCAGCCTTGCGGCGCAAAGGAGATCACCAGCCGCGCCGGACCCCGCGCGAAGTTCAGGGAATCCACGTCCAGTAAGAACGGAGCGTTGGCGTCCGTGTATACCTCGCCGGCGGTCAGGAGGACGTCGCTCTTCCCGACGACGCGGAGCACGAGCTTGTACTCGCCCAGGCAATAGCGCGTGTCCGCATCCTCCATCACGGCCTGTTTCACTTCGCCTTTGCACAGATAGACCACGGCTGAGCCGGAGCCGTACGAAATCGTTCCCGCCTCCTTGTACTCGTCCGCCTGCGGGACGGGAGACGACGGGACGAGCGTGCCGATCCGACCCACCAAGTCGCGATACTGCGCTTCGCTCTGCCACCACACAAAGCCGATCATGCCGAGCATGATCACGAAGAGAAAGATGACCGCTGCGCCGAGGAGCTTGGACATAGGGTGATGTGCGTTGCTGCCAGCATATCATACGCCGGTCGCCCCCGCGCGCCAGCACGACAAAAAAGAGAACTCGCTGGAAAGCGAGTCTATGCGACGCCGAGAAGTCGCTTCAATGCCGCGGTAACCGGTTGAAGTTCCAGCATCTCGTCTTCAGGTGTCTGGTCGACGACGTACTTTCCGCTTGGTTCGACGATGTACAGCGAACGCGTCGGGAAATGTGGATCGACCTGTCCGTGGACCTCAGCGGTCAGCGTGACCGGCCGATGCGACCGATCTTCACGCACCGTACCGTCGGGCAGCGACAAAGCGAACGCGTCTTCCCAATGTGCCGGAACCCTTCCACCGTGGCGCACGGCGATCGACCCATAGAACGCGATGTATGCCGCGGCGACCTCGTCGCGGCTCATGGCCGTTTCGTCGAGTCCCGCCAAGGCGTTCCGTTTGACCATCGCCGGATCCAAATCCTCACTGGGAATGACGAATGCGTTGTCCATGCCGAGAATGGGCAGGTCGGTGAGCCCGCGGTATGCCAAGACCTTCCGCCGTGCGTTCTCCGCGATGTCGCTCCCTTCGTCGACATCAACCGGTTCCAGACCCAGATCCTGCGGCACCAGCAACTCCACGCCGGTGTCGCGCAACAACTTGCGGAAGCGTTCCACCTTCGCAGGATTCGTCGTGGCAATCAGAACGCGCATATTTCTCCTCGGCGCGAGGCTAACACCAACCGACGCTTCAGTCAACCAGTGCCAGCACCACGCCGATCACCGCCGCCACGGCGGAAATCACCCAGGCACGCATGACGATCTTGGGTTCCGGCCAGCCCATGGCCTCCAGATGATGGTGGATGGGCGCCGACAGGAAGACTTTCTTCTTGCGGATCTTCTTGGACAGCACCTGGATGATCACGGAGAGCGACTCGACGACGAAAACGATGCCGATCACGGGCAGGAGCAGTGCCGTGTTGGTGAGCATGGCCACGATGCCGAGCGTGACGCCGAGCGACATGGCGCCGGTGTCGCCCATGAAGAAACGCGCCGGCATGATGTTGAACCACAGGAACGCCAGGAGCGCCCCGGCGATGACGCCGCAGAACGCGGCCAGGTCGTAGCGGCCCTGAGCGAAGGCAATTGCTCCGTAGGCGGCGAAGCCGGTGAGCAAGGTGCCGCCGGCCAGACCGTCGAGTCCGTCGGTTTCGTTCACGGAAAACGCGGTGGCCACGATCACCAGGAAGAACAGCGGGATGTACCACCAGCCGATGTCGAAAACGCCCAGGAACGGCACCTGGAACTGCGTCCATTCCAGCTTGAAGAAAAACCACCAGGCGCCGACCGCGGCGATGACGCTGTAGATGGCGAGGCGGTGCCGGGCGCGCAGGCCGCCGCCGTGCGCGCCGATCTTCCGGACGTTCCAATAGTCGTCGACGAGCCCGACCACGGCCGAGGCTACCAGCGCGCCCAGCGGCAACAGCGTTTCGCTGCGCGTCAGGAAGGAGAGCTGCGCGAAGATGCCGTCGAACCAGACGCCGAGCGCGGCCAGCGCCAGCGCCAGCACCGCCGTCGTCACCCAGACGAGCAACCCGCCCATGACCGGCGTGCCGGACTTGGCGGCGTGGAGCTTGGCGTAAATCGGCGCCTCATCCGCCGAACGGATGCTCTTGCCGAGCTTGTACTTGTACAGGAAGTGGGTCAGCGCCGGCGTCCAGGCCATGGCCGCGACGAAGCTCAGCGTGGCAAGGACTCCGATTTTGATGACGGCGAAAGTGATGGGCATGTCAGGCAACGTTGAGCAGGGCGACGAGCGCCGAGGCGGCCAAGAGCACCACGAGGATGGCGACGGTGACTGCGGCGCTGACCCGGGCCACCAACGGTTCCTTCTCCGCGAAGGCGGCCACGAGCCCCAGGTTGATCAAGAAAATGGCGGTCGCGAGGTAGGCCGGCAGGAACACCTGCCACCACGGGCCGACGCGGTCCACGCCGAAGTAAATCGTGTAATGGACCGGAAAGATGCGCTCCTCCATGCGCAGCGGCCAGACCACCCAGCCGATCACCCCGTAGCTCGCCGCGAGCATCAGGATGCACAACGCGAGCCAGCCCGTCATGAGCGGGCCGCGCACGGCGGCACGGAAGCGCGGAAGCACGGGCGGAAACGGCATGGGAACGCAGCCAGTATAGCCACGCGCCCCGCGCTTGACAAACCTGGGGCGGACAGGTAATTTGCGGGCAATTCTCTACCGAACCCCGTATGGCACATAAGAAAGCAGGTGGCTCTACAGCACTCGGCCGCGATTCCCACGGCCAGCGTTTGGGCATCAAAGTGGCCGGCGGCGACCTGGCCAAGCCGGGCGCGATCATCGTCCGCCAGCGCGGCACCCGCATCTTCCCGGGCCGCAACGTGATGCGCGGCAGCGACGACACGCTGTTCGCCACGGCCGAAGGCGTCGTCTCCTTCCTGGACACCAAAAAGGAAAACTTCCACGGCATCCCGCGGACCATCAAGACGGTCCACGTCGATCCCGTAAAGTCGAAGTAAACCGAACGAAAAGAAAGAGCGCCGGGTGCGAACCAGGCGCTCTTTGTTATTCGGACTGACGGAGAGGTTACGGGTATGGCAGCGCCAACCCGGACTCAAACCCGACAATGTCGACTCCGCTCGCGGGCAAACCCGTCCGTGAAGCGATGACAAACGTGGACGAGAAACGGTTCAAGGCGAGGACGTTTGCGCTCGCATGCCGGCGAACCTTGCCCGATGCGTCCGTGGAGATCCACCAGTACCCGCCGATCCCGTCGGCGACGACGGTTCCCGTCGGAATTTCTCCCAGAATCAGCGGTTCGCCGCTCGCATAGTCAGCGAACAACGTCGCATCGACATCGCGCACGCGCGCCGCCCATGACGACCCGTAGAGATCTTGGGCGATGCCCTCCGAGGGGATCCAGCGCAGCACGCCGCCCGGCTCGATGGCGTAGACCTTGGGGTCGGAGACGATCTTCACCGGATGCGTCCCCGGTCGCATGATGACGTTTTTCCCCAGCGGCAGCGCGGCCAGCGTCGCGTCGCTCACCGTCTTCACTCCCGAAAAGTCCGGGAACCACGTCCGATAGACCGTTTCGTTCGGAAAGGCGTGCCGCTTGCCGTCGGAGGAGACGGCATAGACGGCAGCCGTGGTGCCACGGACGAGGTCGCCCGCGGCGACGCCCGCGGGGAGCGTGGGGGCGGCGGGCGAGGCCGGGGGCGCCGACGGAGGAGTCCCCGGTGGCGTGGCCGGCGGCGTGGATGTCGATGCCGTCACGACGAAGGGGTATTCCGTCGCGTCGGTGCGCACGTTGCCGGCCGCATCAACCGGATGGAAGGTGTAGTAGTACGTCGCGCCCGCCGTCAAACCGAGGTCGGTGTAGGTGCCAGCAAGCGTCTCAGTGAGTGTCGTGCCGAGCGCCTGCGACACCGCGGCCCGCAGGACGCGCACGCCCGCGAGATCGGCGTCCGCGGGGTTTGTCCAGGCAAGAACCGCCGAATGCCCGTCGGTTCCGAGGGTCGCGCTCACGTTCGTGACGGGCCCCGGCGGGGTCGTATCCCCGCCGCCGGCGCCGGCCGGAGCGCTGAAGGTATCCGCGGCGACGGCCGTGTTCTCCTCGATCGTCGCGTTCCCCGTGGTCGTCGTCTTGATCTGATATGTCCCGCCGCTTCCCGATGTCGTCGGGTTCTTGATGTTCGCAATCGTGCAGCTCTCCGCGGCCGCGTTCTGGACGCTCCCGGCGGAACGCGTGATCGTCACGACCTGTCCGGAGACGGCGGTCGCAAAGCTGCCGTCCATGCTCGAGCAGGTACCACCGCTTGCCTGGCTGACGTCGAAGCCGGTCGGGAACGTCACGACGATCTTCCCGTCGACGGGAATCGCGCTTTGCGTGGTGAGGGAGACGTTGACCGTGCCGATGACTCCACGCGTCAAACTCACCGGCTCGACGTTCGCGGGGGTGAGACTCCCCGCAGTGAACGTGTCGGCAGTAACGGCCGCATCCTGCTCGATGGTCTGGGTAGCCCCGCCGGAGGCTTGCGTCTCAATGGCATAGGTTCCGGCCGCTCCCGTGCCCGGATTGATGACGCGGCCAATGGCGCAGGTCTGGACGCCATTGGGCTCGGTGGTGCCCCCGCTCCTGGTGATGCTCACGACCTGTCCGACGACGGCGGTCGCGAACGTACCGTCCATCGAGGTACACGTACCGTCGAGTACGGCCACGGACGTCAGGATGAAGTTGGAGGGGAAGGTCACCTGGATGATGCCGTTTGCCGGTGTCGACGTGGTCTGCGTGAATGTGATGGTCGAGGTCGTCATCCGACCCGCCACGAGGGAGGCAGGCTCCACGTTGGTGCTGGTGAGCGTCGCCGGCGTCACCGTGATCGCCGTGTTGACGTTCGCGGTGCCATACGCCGCTCCCCCGTCGATGGAGAATTCCAGCGCCGCGGCGGCGGTCTCGTAATTGACGCCGATGATGCCGAGGTCGGCGATGGTGAGGGTGGCAAGAGGAGAGAAACGTTCCGTGGCGTTGATGACCAGCACCTTGTTGTTGCTTTCGTATGAAACCGTCGCGGACGTCGAGGTGGATGCCGTTCCGCCGATCGTCGCCGTCGTGTCGAAGGGGTTCCAAACGGCGTTCACGGCGGCCGGGATGCGGATGCGCAGGTCATTGGTCGCGGTGACTTCCGACGGGCTGACGTCGGTGAAGGTCAGCGTGTTGATGGTCGACGTTGCCGCCCCGACAACGATGCTTTGGGCGGTGCCGGTGAGCGTGCCCGTGGGGGCCGCAGCCCGCGCCCTGTTCACAAAAAACAGGCCGAACGCCGTCAGTGCGAGAAGGGACAAAAAAACGACCGGCAACACCCCTCTCCGGAGTTGTCCGAACGCGCGACTTTGGCTGTACATATCTTCCATTCCTAAGATTCGTTATCGAAAGAATGATACACCACTCGGGGGAGGTGGCTGTGGACAACTCTCTACTTCCTCCGTTTGACCGCCGCGGCCAGGAAGGCGTGGAACAACGGATGCGGTTTGAGCGGGGTCGACTGGAATTCCGGATGAAATTGCACGCCGACGAAGAACGGATGGTCCTTGATCTCGATGATTTCCACCAAATGGCCGTCCGGCGACGTGCCGGAGACGACGAGCCCCTTGGCCTCAAGGCGCTTGCGGTAAGCGTTATTGAACTCGTACCGGTGGCGGTGGCGCTCCCCGACCGTTTCCTTGCCGTAGGCGGCGCGGCTGACGGTGCCACGGGCGATTTTGCAGGGCCAGGTGCCGAGCCGCATGGTGGCGCCGTACTCCTGTTTGAGCAGCTTCTTTTCCTGCTCCGGCATGATGTGGATGACGGGGTGCTTGCTCTTGGGGTCGACTTCCGTGGTGTTGGCCTCTTTCAGCCCGGCGACGTTACGGGCGAACTCCACGCAGGCCAGCTGCATGCCGTAACACAGCCCGTAGTACGGAATCTTCTTTTCACGGGCATAGCGGATGGCGGAGATGATGCCTTCGATGCCGCGGCTGCCGAAGCCGCCCGGCACGGCGATGGCGTCGACGCCGGACAGCACCTCGTCTGCGCCGAGTTTTTCGATACGCTGCGAATCGACCCAAACCAGCTCCGGCTTGCGGCCGAGCGCCCACGCCGCATGCTTCAGCGATTCGATGACCGAAATATAGACGTCGGAGAGCTGGTATTTGCCGCTGCCGAAATATTTGCCGACCACGGCGATCTTGATCGGCCGCCGCGCCCGCTTGATGCCCGTCACGAGCGCCCGCCACTTCTTGAGATCGACTTTGCGGTTGCGCAGGCCGAGCTTGTTCAAAATCTTGTCAGCGAATTTCTGCTCTTCCAGGATCAAGGGAATCTCGTAAATCGAACCGACGTCCGGATTACTGATGACGTCGCGCTTGTCGATGTTGCAAAACAGGGCGATGCGCTCCTTCCGCCGGTCGTCCATCGATTCCTCGGACCGACCGACCACGAATTCCGGCTGGATGCCCATGGAGTTCAACATGCGCACGCTCTGCTGGACCGGCTTGGTCTTCATCTCGCCCAAGTAGCCCGGCACCGGCAAATAGGCCACGTGGATCTGGATGATGTCCTTGGGCCGGCGCATCTTCATGATGCGGGTGGCCTCGAAGAAGATGCCGTTCTGGTACTCCCCGACCGTGCCGCCCAGCTCGACGATGACGATGTCCGCGCCTTTGCCGGCGGCGTCGAAGCGGCGGATGATTTCGTCGGTGATGTGCGGGATGGCCTCGACGTCTTCGCCTTCATATGCAAAAGCCCGCTCCTTGCGCAGCACCTCGGCGTAGACCTGTCCGGTCGTGAGGTAGTTGACGCGATGGAGCGGGCGGCCGAGGAAACGTTCGTAATTGCCCAAGTCCTGGTCCGTTTCGAGTCCGTCTTCGGTGACGAAGACTTCGCCGTGTTCGACTGGTCGGATGGTGCCGGCGTCGACGTTCAGGTACATGTCGACCTTCATCGGCGAGACGCGGTAGCCGCGGGCTTGCAGGATCGTGCCGAGCGACGCGGTGGTGATCCCCTTGCCGAGGCCGGAGATGACGCCGCCGGAGATGAAGATGAACTTGGGCATGTCAGGCAGGGATGATGGTGATATGCAGCGAGGCGACCTTGCCACCGCCGAGTTTGACCGGCACGTCGGCCGGACCGAGCTTCTTGATGGGGCCGGTCAGCGCGAGCTGTTCCTTGGCGATGATGAGCCCGGCCGCGGACGCCGCCTCAAGTATAGCGGAAACGCCGACCCCTGCGTACGGTTCGCCCTGGTCGTTGACGCGCACCCGCATGGTCAAAGCCGCAGCACCCAGCTGTTTGCCGAGGTCCTTGGCCGCCTTCTGCGCCTGGCGCTGCTCCTTTTCCTTGCGTTTGACCCGCGCTTCGGCCTGGGCGAGCGCCGCAGGCGACGCCGGCACCGCCAATCCGCGCGGCAGCAGCATGTTGCGGGCCAGCCCGTTGGCCACGTCAACGAGGTCTCCGGTCCGGCCGACGTTCGGCACATCCTTCACCAAAACAACCTTCATACGGCTGCAAGTATAGTCGCCCGGCCCCTGCTTGACAAAAGTACCTGCGACCCGCAGTATGCGCCGCACGTCGGACCAGGAGGACACATGCAGACGTTGACCGAGACCGCCCTGTCGAAGGGTGTCGTGTATCCGGACGGCACGCCGGTGCGGATCCGTCACGGGTGGATCATCATCTTCCACCTGCAGTGCGGAACGCTGGCTCTCGCCGAGGGCATGACCAAGGGCTATTGGGCGAAGCCCGACAGCCTGGTGGGAAAGGACGACAAGCTCCTGCTCTGCCCCGGCGGCTTCTCGACGGATGACCTGCCCGCGATGGTCCGCCTCGCGGAGCGGATCGCGGCACGGCACGGGTGCGGTGTGAAGCGCGTCACGCTCCCGTCCACGACCGTCGTCGCCTTCGATCTCGTCGCCTCCGCCGCGGCCTGAACCCGCACGGACGCTCCCCGGCTTCAGTCGAGCCAAGCTCGACCGCGGCCGGCTCTTTTTTATGAGAAAAGCCCCGGCATCAGCCGAGGCTTCCGACCGCGGCAAGCATCTCCAGCGCCACCTTGGCCGCTTCCCGCCCGCGGTTCATCTCCCCCGGACCGCTGCGCTCCTCCGCCTGCTCGCGCGTAAAACAGGTGATGACGCCGAAGACACAGGGTTTTCCGTGGCGAAGCCCGACCTGCATGATGCCGGAGGCGGCGGCCCGGCTAATGTATTCAAAATGCGGCGTGTCGCCTTGGATGAGCGCGCCCAGGCAGATCACGGCGTCCGCGGCTTTGGCGGCAAAAAGCCGGTCGGCGGCCAGCGGCACTTCAAACGAGCCCGGCACTTCGACGACGCGGACCTTCTCCTGCGGGATGCCCGCTTCGCCGAGCGCCTCGAGCGCCCCGGCAAGCAATGCCGCGGTGATGTCCTCGTTGAAACGCGCCCGGACGATGGCGACGCGAACGTCGGCACTGCGCATCTTTTGGAAGGTATTGTGTTTCATATGTGAGGCCTACGAAAGTACGAACGACCGCGAAAATACGAATTCGTAGTTTTGTTGCTATTCGTAATTTCGTAGGACCCGTTTCACCGTGTCCACGATCGCCTGCGTCTGGCGGTCGATTTCCAGATTGACGCGCTCCCCCACTTTCCGCGATCCGAACGTGGTGAGACGCAGCGTTTCCGGAATCAGATGGACGGTGAAGATCGTATCTACGGGATCGACGACGGTCAGCGAGCAGCCGTCGAGCGCGACGAAGCCCTTGGGCAGGATGTACGGCACGAGCGCGGCATCGACGCGGAACGTGATGCTGCGGTTGTTCGGTCGTTCCTCGACCGCGACGATCTGCGCCATGCCGTCGACGTGTCCGGACACGATGTGGCCGCCCAGCTCGTCGCCGATTTTATACGACCGTTCGACGTTCACGGTATCGCGCATGGCCAGCGTGCCGATGGTGGTTTTCTTGAGCGTCTCGTCCATGGCGTCGAACCAGACGTCGCCGCCGTCGAGGTGCGTCACCGTCAGACAGACGCCGGCCACGGCCACGCTCGCCCCGGGCTGGAGTCCAGCATGCAGCTCGGACGGCAGGGATACGGAAAAGCGACGCAGACCGGATTTCTCCTCGATGTGCGTGATCGGATAGTGGCCTTGGACGATCCCCGTGAACATATCAACCAAATGCCGCGCGGGCATCTTCCACGTCTTTTTTGATCTGCGCAACCAACGCCGCCTCGTCCGTGAACGTCAGCAGATCGCGGAGTCTTTTGCCGATCGAGACGGCGACCGTCTTGCCGTACAGCTCGCCCCTGAAGTCGAGCAGATGCGCCTCGAGCGACGGATGCCCGTTCACGTCGTCCGTCCACATGCCGACCACGGCCAGCGCCTGGTGGACGGCGGTGCCGACGAGCACATGGGCCAGGAACACGCCGGGTGAAAGCCCCGACGTCTCGTGCGCGATGTTGGCCGTCGGATAGCCGATGCGGCGGGCTTCCCCTTTGCCGCGCACCACGACCCCGCGGACGGTCATACCTGGGCCGGCGGCTTTTTGTCCCGTGCGTCGTCACGGGACCCCCCGAGCTCGCGTCTGATGATGCGGACGGCTTTGCGCAGCAGGCCGACCGTGTTCGGATAAATCGGGACGCGGTGGACGCGGTTGAGCGGCACCCAGTCGAGTTTGTGGATCATCTCCTCTTTCTGCGGCCGGCCGCGGCTGCCCGACGTCGCCTCCAACAAGTAGTAGGTGATGAACTTGTGTACCAGCGCGCCTTTGTGTTCGAAACGGTCGCGGAACCAGATGTCGGTCGTGCCGAGTTTGGACACCACTTTCAGACCGGCCAGCCCCATCTCCTCTTCCGTTTCGCGGACCGCGGCTTCTTCCAACGTCTCCCCCTTGGCCATTTTGACGTGGCCCTTGGCGAACGACCATTTGCCGTGCGAATCCAAAATGAAGCCGACGTACGGCCCGTCCGGCCGACGCTGAAAGACGATCCCGCCCGCGGTGATTTCCACGCGGGCCTGTTCGCCCGGCTTGCGCGCCGGCACCCGCCGGCGGCGCGGCCTAGCGCCCGCTCCGTGCCGTCCCTGCGGCGATGAGTTCGAGCGCTTTTTCGAGTTGGGGGTCTCGGTCGGCATCAATGTCTTCTTTGGTGTATTCAACCTTTTCATCCGGAGCGATACCCGTTTCGTTGATGGTCCGTCCCTTGGGCGTCAACCATTCGGCGATGGTCAGCTTGAGCGCGCCGCCGTCGGACAGCTCTTCGTAATCCTGGACGGATCCCTTGCCGAAGGTCTGTTCGCCCACGAGCGTGGCGAGCTCCGCGTCCTGGAGCGCGCCTGCCACGATTTCCGAGCCGGAAGCGCTGCCGCCGTTGACGAGCACGACCGTGGGGAACTCCGCCAGCCGGGCGCGCACCGCCGCGTCAAACGGCTCGTCGTTGCCGTCGCTGCGCCGTTCGATCACGACCGTGCCGCGGCCGATCCACTCGCCGGCCACGTCGACTGCGGCGTCCAGGTAACCGCCGGGGTTGTTGCGCAGGTCGAGGATGACGGCGACCGGCTTCTGGCGCGTGAATTCGCGGATGGCCTTGTCGAAGAGCGGCACCGTCTCCTCGTTGAACTGGCGCATCTCCACATAGGCGACGTTGCGCCCGTCCGTGGTGCGCTTCATCTCCCAGGTCACCGATTTCACGACGATGACGTCGCGCACGACCGACACTTCGAACGGTTCACCGCCGTTGTTCTCGCGGAACAGCAGGAGCTTCACGGTCGTCCCTTTCTCGCCGCGGATAAGGTCCACGGCCTCGTCCACGGTCATGCCGCTCGTGTCCGAGTCGTCGATGCGCAGGATCATGTCGCCGGCTTTGATGCCGGCGCGCGCCGCCGGCGTGTCGGAGAGCGGGGCGATCACCACGATACGCTCTTCACGCATGCCGATCTCGGCGCCGATACCGCCGAAGGTGCCCTTGAGGTCGTTGGAGAATTCCTCGGCCGACTCCGGATCGAAGTACACGGAGTACGGATCGCCGAGCGAGGCCACGATGCCCGCCAGCGCGCCGCGGAACAATTCGCCCTCGCTTACCGGCTGGTGCACGTACTTGCGGCGGATGTCGTCCCAAATCTTCCAGAACAGGGTGAAGTCGACGTCGTCCGGCAAGCCGCGTCCCTCAGCCAATGCGCGGCGGGCCGCGACGGCTTCGGATTCGGCACGGTCGGCGCCGCGCTTCTCGCCGACCAGCACGCCGGCCACGAAACCGCCGGTCCCCAGAAGCAGGACCAGATAGATCGTGACCAAGCTACGCAATAGCCGCGTCCCCCGTTTTGAGGGCGGGACTCCGGGTTCGTTCATACGCAAAAAACGGCAACCGACGAAAAAGAGATCGCCCGCAGTGTATCAAAACGGGATCCGCTGGCAAGCCGGGATTCGGGTGAATAACGTTATCCACACCCACCTCTTGCGTTCGGTTTCTGTTCGGAAGATACTACGAACAAGAACCGAACATACCCCCACGCCCATGCTCACCAAAAAACAGAAGGCCATCCTCGACTACATCATCTCCTTCACCCAGGAGAACGACGGGCCGCCCAGCTACCGGGACATCGCCGACGCGGTGGGGCTCTCCTCCCCTGCCACGGTCCACGAACACGTCGACAACCTCCGTTCCAAGGGCTACCTCGTGAACGAAGGCGACGGACGCGCCGCCACGGTCAACCCGACCTTCCTGCGCTTCGGCCGGGCGCTCGAACTGCCGCTGGCCGGCCTCATCACCGCCGGCTCCCCGATCGAAGCCGTGCAGGACACCAATGAGACCTTCGCCGTGCCGGCCAAGCTCGTGGTCGACGGCGCCAACTCCTACGTCCTCAAAGTCAAAGGACGCTCCATGATCGAAGACGGGATCCTCGACGGCGACTACGTGGTCGTGGAGCGCAACCCCTCGCCCAAGAACGGCGACGTGGTGGTGGCCCTGCTCGACAACGCCTACGCCACGCTCAAACGCTTCTACCGCGAACCGACCCGCATCCGCCTGCAGCCCGCCAACCGCGAGATGGAACCGATTTATGTGAAAGACGTGATCGTCCAAGGAGTCGTCCGCGCTGTCATCCGCCAGTTCGCAACGTCATAACGGCGAACGGCGTCCCGCAGCGGCCGGAGCGGGACCCGTGAGCCGTCAAAATCGTTTATTCATCGCCTGTCCCGACCTGCCTACCGGCAGGCAGGCAGGCGCGTGTTTCCTGCACCCTCATATGTCACTCGCCCTCACCAACCGCTCCCGCCTCTTCTGGCCGCCGTTGAAGCGCGCGCTGCACCGCCCGGCCGCCCGCGAATACCGCGTCCATCGCCATGACAGGCGCTTCGAACGCTATTGGCACCGGCTGATGCGCCGCCACCGCCGTTTCGCCATCCTGCGCCGTCTCCCCTCTCTTCCTGCCGCCGTCCGCCGCGGCATACCCTCCGAATTCGGCGACCAAGGCGCATATCGGTTGATGCCGAATGCCATCTAGCTTCATTACCCAACGAGGCGGGGCGGCTGCGGATCGATGCGCGTCGCATTCCCGCGCCAGCGGGGCCGTCGCAGTTGGTCGAACATCCGCAACTAGGAATTGCACGGAGTCGGATGCGACCCGACGGCACCTATGCGACGCGCGGAGAGACGCAGCCGCCCCGCCGAGCGCCGCTCCATGAATCGGAGAGTCGCGCGCGAAAAAAAATCACGCATTATGCAAACCCTGTGTGACGATCCCGTCTCCGTCGTCGTGGCCTTCACCGATGACGGCAAGGTCCGACCATGGAAAATCCGCTGGGGCAACGCCCTGTACCATGTCCGGCGGGTCAACATGGTCCACGGCAGCCGCGAAGGCCGCACCCGCATCTTCTACTTCTCCTGCTCAAACGACACCAACGCCTGGAAACTGCGCCTCGACACGGAAACGCTGGAATGGCGGATGGTCGAACATTACGCAGGAGCATGATTGGTCGGGTCCCGGCATGGACCGATCAATAAAAAGAAGCGGTGACACGGGTCACCGCTCGGCTGCGGCCGACGCGTGGTGCGTCAGGTCGCGGGGAGTCGCTTGAAGTCGTCGCGGACGACGAACTGCTCGTAGATGGCGTCCTCTCCCTCCTGCACCCAGTCTCGCCAGACGAAGCAGGACTCGAAGTCCGGATGGAACTTCTTCGTCTCGGCGTTCCGGATGTGCGGGACGCCCATCTGGAGGAGCATCTCCGGAAGCGAGGCGTTGATGCCTGCCATCTTCTTCGTCGCCTCCTGGACCGTGCGGTAGGCCTCCTCGGCAGGCATCCCCCGCTCCTTGAGGAACATCTCCACGCGCTGCGAGGCGATCGCGCCGCGCGTCATCTCCAGATTGGCGGCCATCCGCTGCGGGAAGACCTCCAACCCGTCGACGATGCCCGCGAAGCGGCGGAGCACGTAGACCAGCAGTCCGAAGGCGTCGGGGAGCGCCATGCGCTCCACCGAGCTGTGGCAGATGTCACGCTCGTGGCGCGTGTCCACGTTCTCCATGGTCGGCGTCGCCTGAGCGCGGATCTCGCGACACAGTCCCCGGATGTTCTCGAGACCGATCGCGTTCCGCTTGTGCGGCATCGCGCTCGACCCCTTCTGATCCGGTGCGAACGGCTCGCAGACCTCCGCGATCTCGGTCCGCGTCAGGTCGTGGAGGTCGCCGGCGATCTTCTCGATCACCGCGGCGATCTCCGCGCAGGTGTTCACGAACTGCGCCAGCCGGTCGAGCGGCACGATCTGGGTGGCGATCACGGGCGGGAGCCCGAGGATCTCACCGACCCGCTTCTCGATGCGCGGCTTGAGCGTGGTGAAGAGGCCCACAGCCCCCGCCAGCTTCATGACCTCCGCTTCGAGGCGGGACGCCGCGAAACGCGTTCGCGCCCGGAGGATCATGTCCAGATACCACAGGCACTTCACCCCGAAGGTGATGGGCTGGGCGTGCTGAACATGGGTGCGACCGACCATGAGCGTGCCACGGTGCGCCGACGCCTGCTTCCAGAGAGCCAGCGCGAGCGCCGCCAGGGCGGCGTCGATGATGTCGGCCGTACGGCGCAGGAGAAGCCCCTTGGCCGGCTCCTGCGTGTCGTACGACGTCATGCCGTCGTGGAACAGCCCGGCCTCCCGGCAGGTCACCTGGTCGAGCTGCGCCTTGAACTCGACGTTCCAGGCCTTCTCGATAGCTTTGGGCGCCGCGCCCTCCCCGGTGAGCCGGGCGGCGATCTCATTGCACGCGGCGAGCGCGACCTCGAAGCGGCCGCCGATCTGCAGGCGCATCACCTCGATGAAGGCGTTGAGATCGTGCCTGATCCACTCGTCTCGGCGCTCCATGACGCCGACGACCACCGGATCAATCCAGGTGCGACGACGGACGTAGTCCGTCGTCTCGGCCGGGATCTCGTCGAACTCCTCGCGCGCCTGGAGAACAGCGATCTCCGTATCGCGCCAGGCGCCGAACTTGCTGACGTTCTCCCAAAGCTCCTGCACTTCGGTTTCGTACCGCGGAATCATGTTGTCCTCCTCCCCTCTTGTGGGGCGCCGCCACCCTACCGAAATCACCATAAAAAAGAAACGGCCACTCTCACAGGAGAGCAGCCGCGACGGCCTCGATGGCCGCGATGATGCCGAGCGGTCAACGACCGAAGACGACGGCGGCCCAGACGACCGATGCGACCGCCGCGCCGATCAGGAAGCCGTAGAACAACTGGCTCGTGACGACGTCGCGCGCGTTCTGCTTGAGTTGGTCGCGGGCGATCGCCAGCACGTCCCGCCAGGTGAGTCGGAACATATCCGTATTCCTCCTTTCTGTCGCACGGACAGTCCGTTCTACCACAAAACCGCCTCCTCGTCAACCATGCGCCGCTTCATTTTCCACATCGACATGAATTCGTATTTCGCCTCGGTGGCGGAATCACCATAAAAAAGAAACGGCCACTCTCACAGGAGAGCAGCCGCGACGACCTCGACGGCCGCGATGATGCCGAGCAGGCCGATCGCCAGCCCTGCGCCGCGCAGACCGCGCGGAGCGAACGCCGCGAGCACCAGGACCCGCAGCAGCATGAGCGGATAGTCGCTCGGGACCGGTCCCCACCAGTCGGCGTGCCACCAGATGTGCTCCGGGGCGAACCGGCCGAGCCCGTAGTGGGGGTTCCAGACGAACCACAGGAAGTCCTCAAGGACCGCCAGCAGGTGCGACCACATCAGCGCCTCGGCCGCCCGGGACCAAGTGATCTTCACCCCGAAACAGAACGGGATGAAGAACAGCAGGTTCCAGAGCGCGAAAGCGAAGACGTGGTAGCCGGTCATGGGTTTGCCGCCCATGGCCGCATCCCACAGCCGCGCGTACCACTCGTGTCCTTCCGGCCGCCAGCAGGGCAGCTCGCCGGCCCAGCCGTGCGCGCCCTCGATCTGGATCTCGAGGCCGGCGACGACCGTGGCCAGCACCGCCACGCAGGCGGCGCGCAGGATCATCTCGTTGCGGCCCTCGGCGTCCAGCCGGGGAACCAGGCGGTCCCAGACCAGGCTGAGTGCGTCCCGCCAGGTGAATTGGAACATGTCCGCTTCCTCTCTTTCTTTGCGTACGGACCGCGCCTTGTACCACAAAAATGTTTCCCCGTCAACCATGCGCCGCTTCATTTTCCACATCGACATGAATTCGTATTTCGCCTCGGTGGCCTGCCAGGCGAATCCGTTTTTGCGCGGCAAAGCCTTCGGGGTGGGCGGCAAACCGGGGACGCGCGGCATCATCGCCGCGGCCAGCCGCGAAGCCAAGAAACGCGGCGTCAAAACCGCGATGAATTCCTACGAAGCACTGCTCATCTGCCCGGAACTGGAAATCATCCACGGCGACCCGCGCATGTACAGCGACATCACCAACCGTTTTCTGCGCATCTTCCGCCGCCACACCGAAGAGGTCGAAGTCTTCTCACTCGACGAAGCCTTCCTCGATCTGACCGGCTGGGTGCGCAACCTGGCCGAGGCCATGGCCGTGGCCTGGAAGATCAAAACGGAGATGCGCGAAGAGCTGGGCGATGAGCTGACCTGCTCGATCGGCATCGCTGAGAACAAACTGCTGGCGAAACTCGGCAGCGACCTCAAAAAACCGGATGGCATCGTGGTGCTCACTGCGGACGGCGCGCGGCGGCTCTGGCCGCAGCTTCCGGTAACGGACCTCTGCGGCATCGCCGGACGGCTCGGAGCGCGGCTCAGCGGCCGCTTCGGCGTGGCCACGGCCGGAGACCTGGGCGCCGTGCCGGTCGACAAATTGATCGACGAGTTCGGCCCGGTCATGGGCTACCACCTGCACCTCATGGGCCGCGGCGAAGATCCGTCTCCCGTCATTTCCACGGTGGCCGCCGCCAAATCCTACAGCCACTCCTACACCCTGCCGCGCGACCTGACCGACCGTGACGAGCTGCGCAAGGTGCTGTTCGCGTTGGCGGAAAAAGTCTGCCGCCGGATGCGCGAAGACGCCGCCTGCGGACGGGTCATCTCGGCCTACGTCCGCTACGGCGACTTCAGCGGCGAGGGCGGCCGGACCACGCTGGCCGCGCCGATCGACGATGGACTGGCCTTGTTTCGCGAGGGCTGGCGCATCGTCAAACCGCTCATCGCACGCAAGCCGGTGCGCCTGTTCGGCATCGGACTCGGCGACATACGCCCGATCCAGCAGCAGGCGTCCCTGTTCGAGAAGGATAACAAACGCCGCCGGGTCGTAGCGGCGGCGGATGCGGCGAACGACAAGTGGGGCGAACGGACCGTGGAGCCAGCGGCGACGGCCGGCACGGTGCTCAAACGGCACGTCTCAGGGTTCCATCACGCTTTGCCCGTCCACGTACGTCGCAAGGGGTTCTGACCCTTTTTGTTCCTTGTTCTTAACGCTTCGCGCGGATCGTGGTGACGCCCAACTCGCTGTCGCAGGCGATCACTTCGATGCGGTTGCCGGACGTCTTATTGATGGCGTAGCGGGTATTTTCGGCCGTGCCCGTGTTCGGATCCATCGGGATCTCCGCCAGATAGGTTTCCACGAGGTCGCTGGTCAGATCGCTGCAGGCCGCCGTCAGAGATTCGACGGGGATGCCCGCACATGCCGTTGCATTGCAGCCGGTCGTCGCCGTACCGAGCATCTGGTAACTCGTCGCGAGCGCATCGATGTTCTTCGGGAACGTGTTGCGGTTGTCTTTCATGTACTCAAGCACGGCTTCCACGACGTCGCGCACGTCCTGGCGTCGGACCGCATTGCGCGCTTCCGCGAAGCGGCGCGCCGGGTCGACGGCGACCAGGATGACCGCGAAGAGAATGCCGATGATGCCGATGATGATGAGCAATTCAATGAGCGTGAACCCCTTCTGCTTCCGTTCCGTACGTATTTCTCCCCCCTGCATAGTGAGTCGCTTATATTACTTATGCACACGACCGTATTGCATCCAATATAGCACACTCACCGGGCGGAATAGAGATCGGTGACCCCCGACTCCGGATCGCATGATCCGACGAGGACGCGCCCGTCGGCAGTGCGGTTGATGAAGTAGTCGGTGTTGGCGTCGGTCCCGGTTTTCGGGTCTTTCGGAACTTCGGCGATGTAGCCGCCGACCAGCGCGCCGCCGAGATCGAGACAGGAGGGAAGCGTCGTCGTCGCCGTGCAGGTGATGTCGCACCCCGAGGGAGCGGTGCCGATGACCTGCGAACTCGTGCCCGGGGAGTCGAGACCCGGCGGATCATTGCCGGTGTCGATCGTGAAGGCCAGCACCGCCTCCACGACGTCGCGCACGTCCTCGCGGCGGTTGGCGTTTCGCGTCTGCGCGAAACGGCCCGCCGGGTCGACGGCGACGAAGATGACGGAAAACAGGACGGCGACGATGCCGACGACCACGAGAAGCTCGATGAGGACGAATCCCTCGACGCGGCTCGGCGCACATGCTTTGTTGTGTCGCAGGTATCTCATAGGAAAAATCTCGTTCCGTGCCGGCCCTGGGCGCCTCACGGCGTCATTTCGTCGAAAACGTCGTCGATCGTGGTCACGCCGGCAAGCACCTTGGCGATGCCGTCGTCGAACAAGGTGGTCATGCCCTTGCGGATGGCTTCCCGGCGGATGATGTCGGCGCCGGCCCGTGCCATGATCAGGTCGCGGATGGCCTCGTCCACCTCCATCGTCTCATAAATGCCGACGCGGCCCAACGTGCCGCGGAAGCCGCAGGCGGCGCAGCCGACGCCTTTGGAGAGCTGGACCGTGCGCTTGCCCGCGAAGAGCGTCTTCTTTACGTCCTTCGGCAGGTTCTCCGGCAGCTGGTCTTCCTGGACGGTGTAGCTTTGGATGCAGTGGGGGCAGACGCGGCGCACCAGCCGCTGTGCGATGATGAGCGAAATCGTCGAGGCCATCAGGAACGGCGTGACGTTCATGTCCCGCAGGCGCGGAATGCACGCCGGCGCGTCGTTGGCGAGCAGTGCGGACAACACCAGATGGCCCGTGAGCGCGGCGTCGGCGGCGATGGAGGCGGTTTTCCGGTCGCGGATTTCCCCGACCATGATGACTTCGGGGTCCCGGCGGATGACGGACCGAAGCCCTTCGGCGAACGTCGGATGCGTTTCTGGGTTGACGTGGAGCTGGGTGACGTCGGCCAGTTGGTATTCGACCGGATCCTCGACGGTAGCGATGCCGGCCCCGCGTTCGTTCAGAACCTTCAACAGGGCGTAGAGCGTGGTCGTCTTGCCGGAGTCGGAGGGACCGGCGACGACGATCATGCCGAACGGACGGTCGAGGGCCGAGCGGACTTTTTTCATGTCTTCTTGGGACAATCCGAGGTCTTCGAGCGCATGCCGCCGGGACGTGCCGGCACGCAGCCGCATGATGACCTTTTCGCCTTCGATGACGGGGGTGGTCGAAACGCGGACGTCGACGCGCTGTTCGCCGGTCTTAATTTTGGCGAGGGTCTTGATGCGGGCGACGATCGGCTCGTGCAGCCGCTTCGGCAGGGTTACCACGTCGTGGAGCAGGCCGTCGACGCAGAACCGGACCGCCGTCTGCGTCTCCCGCGGCTCGATGTGGACGTCGGAGGCGCGGTTCTCGCAACCGTATGCCAGGATCGCATCGACGATCTTGACGATCGACGGATCTTCCGGATGGTGAACGCCGCCGACGGACCGGACCTGCGTGTCGATGAACTTGGTGAACGCCGTTTCAAAGCCGGCCTCGGGGACCAATCCGAGGCCGAGCACCGTTTTTTTCAACGTGTCAGGAGCGACAAACGACATGTCATTCTTCGTAGCCTCCCTCGGCATCAATCGTCCTCTTCATCCTCGGCGGATTCGTATTTCAAGGGTTCGATTTGAAAGCGTTCCTTGCATGTCTCCGTGTCGAACTCCCACACGTCGTCACCGCGGCGCAAAACGACCGGATTGCCGTTGATGGGCGCGGCGCACACCGGACACTTTTTGATCGGCGGTGGCGGAAGCGTCATATGTAGAAAGTATAGCAAAAAACGCGCCGGAGCTCACGGAGTGTCCCCCGCGGAACGGGATGGTACGGGCACGTCCGGCGGCATCGGGGCGCGTTGCGTCGAAACGTACACGTACCCGTCGCGCGTGAGCGTCGGATAAAAGGGAACGCAGTCCTTGCGGAAGGCCGGCGGACCGCAGCCGTCTTTCGTGGAGTATTCCCAACCGTGCCAGGGGCAGACCAGGTGGCCTGCGGCGTTGAAGCTGCCTTTGTGGAGCGGCCCTTTCTGGTGGGCGCAGAAGTTCGACACCGCCAGGTAACGGTTCGTCAGCTTGAAAACGGCGATCGGCCGGCCGTCCAGGAAAAACTTCTCGCCGACGCGCGGCTGAAATTCGTCCTCGCGGGCCACGGCGACGTAGCGCACTCCCCCTTCGCTCAGCTCGCGGCCGAGCTTGATGACGCGTTCGCGCGCACGGCGATCCCCGGACCAGCGCAACACGAGGCCGACCAGATGCGAGCCTGCCACGAACGCCGCGAGCAGCACGAAGGCCGTCTGCAGCCAGCGGCCCTGGTATTGCACGACGCCGGCCCAGACATGGGCCACGGCCATGGCATAGGCGGCATAGACCATGGCGTGCATCTGCTTCCAACCCCAGACGCGGCGGATGATCCGTGCGGTCAGCGGGTTGCGGACGACGAGCAGTCCGTACACGACCGTTCCGGCAGGAAGCGCCAGCGTCCACCACGGCAAACCCGGCTGCCGGGAGAGCACCCACCAGGCGATCGCGGCGTACCCCAGCACCATCATGAGGTGCGCGATCTGCCAGGTCCGCTCTTTGACGTGCTTCTGCCAGCGGTCGTTCGACGTCACCGCCAGGAAGAACAGGAAGTACGTGGCGGTGAAGCCGAAAAAGGTGAAAACCGCGCCGAACGCTTCCGTGAGCTGGCCGTTGTAGTAACTGCGCACCACGGTCGTGGCATGCAGCTCCGCCAGCAGGAACACGGTGACGCCCAGGTGGCGGCGGTGCGTGACGAGCCGCATGACCCACTTTTGCCACCACGACCACGGCCCGATCAAGAGAACGGCGTGGAACAGCAAGAAGGCGTCAATGGCCGCCGTACGCAGCACGAGCGTCACCGGATCGAGGTCGGGAAAGGCAAAGTGCGCGACGATGAAGCTGACGGCGAGCACCGCGGCCAGAGCGACGTCGAACCAGGCGCGCAGGGCTGCCGAAACCGCGGCGACGATCAGGAAAAAAGCGACGACCGCGGCGAGATAGAAAACATCGAAGGCGCCGGCCACGCCCCCCAGGGCGATGAATCCTGCCGCCGCGATCAAGATGCCGCGGATGCGCCAACGCTCGCGGAGGTTCACGGCGGCCATAGGTCAGTTGAGGGATGCGGCGGTGAACACCACCTTGAACGGCACGCAGTAGACGACGACGCTGCGCCAGTCTTCGTCCGCTTTATCGTCCGGAATCTCGTAGACCTGCCCGCCGGACGGCGACTTGAGCGCTCCCAGATCGAGGTCGCCCATGCTGTGCAGGTCGGTACTCGAGCCGGGATCCGGATGGCCGGCCAGAAAGACGTGCAACCGCGGGCCGGCATCGGTCTTGAACGCGGCATCGAGCACGAGATACGTCTTGCCGTCCTTGCGGGTGATCGTCGCCGTCCCCTGCCCCGCATGAGCCTTCTCCCGGAAGGTGCCGGAGCGCATCTTTTCTTCACGCTTCAGCATGAGGGCGAAATCGTCCTCCATGGCCATCTCGATCTCCGGCAGGTACTGCGGCGGGTTCACGCGCATTTCCTCATCCATGGCACGCTGCAACTGTTCCGGCGTCATGTTCGTGGTGTCCGGATACTCGTTGGTGGAGACGGAACAACCCGCCCCGAGCAGGGTGAACATGGAAAGCACGACGATCAGGCGTTTCATGCAGGCACCGGTGAGGATTCTTGGCCGAAGTATACCAAATCCAGAGCCGCCACCAGCTCGGCGCGCGAGGCGATGCGCACCAGGCGGCCGCGCAGCTCCTTGGCGCCGTGCGCACCCTTGTAGTACCAGGCCAAGTGCTTACGCATCAGAACCGCGGCCTGCGCCTCGCCGTGTTCCTCAGCCATCAAGTCGAAGTGTTCGAGGATGGTGCGGCGGCGCGTCGCCTCGTCGATCACGGTGCGGACTTCGCCGGAGCGCAGGATCTCCTCCATCTGCGCCATGCGCCAGGGATTGCCGAGCGCGCCGCGGGCCACGAGCACGCCGTCGGCGCCGCTGATGCGCAACGCTTCCACGGCTTGTTCCGGCCGGTGGATGTCGCCGTTGGCCAGTAACGGAATGTGTACACGTTTCGCAACCTCGCCGATGCGCGCCCAATCCGAGACGCCGGAGTAGCCCTGCGCCTTGGTCCGGCCGTGAACAGTGAGGAGCGCCGCCCCCGCCTGTTCCAAACGCGGTGCAAAATCCTTGGCTTCGTCCGGATCGCTCCAGCCGAGCCGGATCTTCACGGACACGGGCACCGGCACGGACGCCGCCACCTGACGGACGATTTCCTCGGCCCGCTCCGGCTCCTTCATGAGCGCCGCGCCGTTGAAATCCGAGGTGATCTTGTAGACGGGACAGCCCATGTTGATGTCGATGGCGTCCGGTTGGTGCGTTTCATGGACGATGCGCGCCGCCTCGGCCATGACCGACGGATCCTTGCCGAAGATCTGCTGGACCATGGGCCGCTCTTCCGGATGGAACGCCGCCATCCGCAACGTTTTGGCGCTGCCGCGAACAATGGCTTCAGCCGAGACCATTTCGCGGAACACAATCTTGGCCCCGAAGCGCTTGGCGACGCGGCAGAACGGCGAATCGGTCATGTCGGCCATCGGGGACAGCGCCACGATGGGCCGCGGCTGGTCGTTCCAGGAAAACGGCATAAACGTGCGTAGGGGCGGGTTTTCCCCGCCCCTACCAGACCGTGAACCTACCAGAAAATTGCGTCCGTGTCTACTGTTTCACCCCGGCAATCGCTGCCTGAGCGCGGTAGGCCGAGACGGTCATCCGGCGCCAGTCAATCTGTCCCGACACTCCAGGCCTGACAGCCTTCAGCCGCTCGCAAGAAAACCTGCTGGTAAACGCCTCGTTGGGTGACGCCGTTGTGAATGGAGATACCTCGGCACAGGCAAACTCGGCCATGGTCGGAACCGCATCAGCGGACAAATGAAGCATGTATGGAACGTCCAACCTGTCTGTTTTTCCGCTTAAGATGCGTTCGGCGTTGAATCGCACGACGAACCCCTCAACGTTGAACAACAAGAGCGCCGAGACGACGACGAGCACGCCCGGAAAGGCGTACTTGGCCAGGTCGTGGTACTTCACCTTGGCCAATGCACCGACAAAGCAGGAGACGAGTACGGCCGCGATGATACCGATCGTCACCAGCGCCCAGTAGCGCGACACGGAAAGCCCGTACGCGTCGATGTAGAGCAGCAGGCGGTTGATCGCAGAAACGATCACCACGCCGGTCTGCGCGATGAGGAGCAGGGACAGGCCCCGTGTCCCCCACTGCCGCAGTTCGGTTTGCCGGTAGATCGCCCAGATGACGCCGAAGACGATGCCGGCGACGGCCAAGAGCTGGAAGAATCCTTGCCGCGCGTACTCGGCGTAGGTCAGCCCCTGGCTTTCCACGAAGGCCTGGCCGCCGAAGAACGTGACCGTTTGGAACGCCAGGAACACCACGAACAGCGCGTTCAACAACCCAAGAAAGGTCATGACCACGGTGCGGTCGAGCGAGGCGTCGTGCGCGGCGGTCGAGGGTTTGCGCCCTTCGATGGCGCGGGTCAGCAGCAGCCAGCCGCCGCCCAGGAAGAACAGCAGGGCGACCGCATCACGGCACAGGCGGAACAGCGTCCGTGCCAGGTCCACGTCATCGAACACTCCCTCGATCCCCTTCCGGAACAGCGGATCAGCGCCGGCGAACAGCGCGCCGATGACGATCAAGAACGGAATCGCCAGAACGACGCCGCCGAGGACCGGCGTCCAGTCGCGCTTGCCGCTGCGCGTCGTCAGCATTTCCGCCGTTCCGCGCACCGGGAACAGGACTTCCGGCACGATGCGCCGCGGCCAGAGCGATTGCACCTCGTCGAACCGCAGGCGCGGCACGGTCAACCAGTACGAGAAAAAGGTCAGTGACACGAACGTGATCAGGAAGCCGAGCGCGGCCACCACGTCGCTGGCATACAACGTTTCCGCCGCCAGCGTGAAGGCCACCGGAACCAGGAACAGGAATGCCCAGGTGTTCAGCGGCTTCGAGGACATGACGGCCAGCACCAGCATGCCGGCGATGAGAACCGCCGCGAACAGCACGAAACCGAATCCGTGCCCGGATGGAATCAACAAAAAGTGAAAGGCCAGCGTCGCGGCGAATGCCGTGAGCATGGTCGCGACGACCAGATGAGCCTTGTGGTGCGGGTGCGGCGCGGACAGGTCAAAAGCCATATGCGATGGACGTTACACGATCATGGACGGCGCTTCCAGTTCGGACGGCCGTTTGAAAATCACGTCTTCGATGCGGTAGGTGCCATGGGTCGGCGCTTCGATAAAGCCGTTCCAGGCCATGCGGGCCAGGCCGCCGGACTGCAACCAGTCGAACAACCATTCGTCCGTGTACCGCTCGTCGTTCTGGGCCACGCCGCCGCCGACCTGCTGCAGCCACAGCCGGTTGAAATCTTCCTGCGATCCCACCGACGGCGCCAGGATGAGCGGGATGCCGAGACCCGTATAAAAGGACAGTTCGGACGGCTTGGTCCACAGCAGGTCCGTGGCGCGCAGCGTCTGGCTGAACTCGCGAAAGTAGGCGGGGCGGTCTTCGGCGAGCATCACGTTGATGCTCTTGCCGAGTTCCTTGCCGAGTCCGAGCGTTTTCACTTCGTCCCGGAAGAACCGCGCCACCTCGGCACGCACGCCGGCCACCAGGTTGATCTGCACGTCGTGGTGCTTGAGACGGCGGCGCAACGACTTGCAGATGTTGATACCCAGCTGCTTTTGCGCGCCGGCGCCGCCCACGCAGAAGGTGATGGTCAGCGGGTGGTCGGCTTTGGCCGGGCAGTACTTATTACCCAAAAAGAGGTCCAAGGTTTCCGCGTAGCGCATGCGGAAGGCGCCCGACGGGTCCAGGTTGCACAAACGGTTGCCCATGTCGCGCTTGATGATCGACGACCCCGGCCCGCCAATCAGCTCTTTCGGCATCGGAAAACCGGTCAGGAAAATGTTCTTTTCCGGGACGCCGTACAGCTTCAGGCGCTCGACGACGCGGCCGTTCGACGCGAAGTACTTGATGCGGCTCTTCTTGGGGTCCTTGGCCACCCAGGCGCGGCTCATGTCCGCGTCGCAGACAACCATGTAAATGTCGTTCGGGTAGTCGTAGATTTCCGCGGCGAAGGCGGGAATGAAAAACGTGGACACGAGCGGTCGGTCCGGATGTTCGCGCAGCCGCTCCACCAGGTCGCGTCCCAGTCCCCGCTTTTCGATCAGCGAGTAGGTCTGGCGCACCTGCAGGCTCGGCTCCGACAAATCGCGCCGCGGATAGAACTGCGGGATGCGCTGCAGCGAGTCGAGCACCTCGAAGACGTACGGGCCGATGACCGGCAGGGGTTTCAGGCGGGAAATCGTCTCGTAGACGGATTTGCCCTCATGCCACATGCGCTTGTCCTCGCGCGGGATGCCCGGATAGTTGTTGGCGATGATGTAGCCCTGCGGTCCGGCCAGGTCGCGCAGCGCATACGCGGCGCGCTCGTGGCCGTAGCCCATGTCCACGGCCACGACCCAGGCGCGCTTGTTTTTCGGCGCGGCGTGCGAATGCATGCCGGCAGTATACCAAAACGCGCTCCCGCCGGGGAGCGCGTTTTTGCCGGTGTACGATTACGAAGCCGACGGGCCGCCAAGGCGCTGGTTGGCGAGCTGTCCGCAGGCCGCGGCGATGTCCACGCCCGCCGAGTGGCGGATGGTGCAGGGCACGCCTTCGGCCATGACGGCTTCCTGGAACCGCTCGATCTCCGGGCGCGGCGTCGGCTTCCAGCTGAAAAAGGTCTGGTGGAACGGAATCAGGTTGACCTGCACGAGCGGCACGAACGGACGCAGCAGTTCGCCGAGTTCGCGCGCCAGCTCCGGCGTGTCGTTGATGCCGCGCAGCATGACGTATTCGATGAACAGCTTGCGGTTGGTCTTTTCGAGGTAGGTCTTGCAGGCGGCCATCAACTTCTCAAGCGGATAGGCCCTGTTGACCGGCATGATTTTGCTGCGCACCTCGTCGTTCGGCGCGTGCAGCGACACCGCCAGGTTGATCTGCAAGGGATAGTCGGCCAGTTTCAGGATGCCGGGCACGATGCCGCAGGTGGAAATGGAAATGCGGCGCGCGCCGAGCCCGAGTCCCTGCTCGTCGTTCATCTGCTCGACGGCGGGGAGGACCGCTTCCAGATTCTGGAGCGGCTCGCCCATGCCCATGAACACCACGTTCGTGACTTTCTCGCCCTCGCCGCGCGACTTCAACAGCCGCTCAAAGTACAGCACCTGATCGACGATTTCGTCGGCCGTCAGGTTCCGCTTGAACCCCATGGTGCCGGTGGCACAAAAGCCGCACTTCATGGCGCAGCCCACCTGGGAGGAGACGCAGATCGTGCGGAACTCCTTGTTCGGGATCATCACGGCTTCGATTTCCTTGCCGTCCAGGAGCTTAAACAGGACTTTGATCGTGCCGTCCTTGGACTGCGCGGTGTGCGACGGCTCCAGGGTCAGGGTCGGTTCATTTTCGAGCGCCGCGCGCAGCCCCTTGCTCAGCGTCGTGATATCAGAAAAACGCGCCACCTTCTGGACGTAGATGGCGTTCTCGATCTGCCGCATGCGGAAAGCGGGCTCTTTCCGCTCCTCCAGGATGGCTGCGATGCGCGCGCGGTCCATAGCCGCCGAGTTCTACCATCAAAAAACGAACGTGTCCAGTAGTGCGGCAAAAAAAATCGGCACCCCGCAGCGTCACCGGAAGCAGTCACATGCTCCGGAGAAACGCAGGATGCCTTCTCCGCGGATGCCCGCGGACGGAGTGCCCACCTCCGGGTACTTCGTGAATCACGCTACTTCCTCGGCGTCGCGCTGGCCGCGACGGTGATGGCCGGCCACCTCTTTGCTTTCCAGGCAGATGGCACCTGGGGCTGTGTCCCTCCTGCCGGTCACGGAATGGTCTTGGAACGGCGTGTGTGACGACGCCGTGTCCGCACATCCGCGCTGACCGACAGACCCTGCCAGGGCCCGTGCTTCTCCCTTCACCCGCAATGTTCTTCGAGAAGCGGGACTGTGATGGTCTTTTGGACCGTACGGTCTCTCGGAGTCACGGAAGTCCACAAAAATGTGGGTGTCGAGTGACGTGGCTCCGGTCGCGTACTCGCACTTTTTGTGACGCGCGGTGCTTGGCGCGGCCGTTCGTGGCGCTCGGATCGGCCACGACGCGGCGGAAGACGATCTCCTCTCGGGTTGGCGCCCCTCCAGAAGGGCGCGCAGGGTTGTGACGTGCCGGTCCTGCCTCCGCAGCCGGGCGGGCTGCGGACGCGACGGTTCTCAGAACCGTCGGCAGGCGGGCACACGATGACGGTTCGAGTCTCAACGGTCTACCGACCCATCTCACACACGCATAGGACGTACCTCCCGCGTTGTTCCCCGCTCTGGGGTACCTGCCTTATAGCAGATAGCCGTGGTCGTGTCAATCCTCGCACTTAGCGCCACCCTCGTTGTTCTTCTAGCTGATGCAGCTCCTCGTCATCCAACCCGTATTGATGGGCGACTTCGTGCCACAGCGTGCGGCGAATTTCTTCGCGGACATGGTCTTCGAGCGCGCCGCCCTCGTTGGCGTGGATGTCGGCGGCTTCGTCTTCGATCGCTTCTTGAAACAAGTAAATGCGCGATGGCAGCAGACCGGAAACCTCGGGGCCGCGGTCCACGTCGGCCACGCCTTCGAACAAGCCGAGCAGATCATCGGTGTCCGGGTCCATCCCCTGCTCCCGGATCTGCGCGTCGGTCGCGAACGGCTGCACCTCGACCACCAGTTCTTCCAGCCGGTCGCGCACCGGCGCCGGCAAGGCGGCGATGGCTTCACTGACCAACCGGTCGAACTCCGCAGCGGTCATACTAGGCGAGCGATTCCAGCTCGGCGACCAGCGCTTCGACCGAAGCGAGCGTCTGCGCGTACAGGTTCGGATCATCCAGCCGCAAGCCGAAGTCGGCGAGCAGTTCCTGCGGCGAGCGTGTTGCGCCGGCAGCGAGGAAGGCGCGGTAGGCGGGCACGAACCGCTCCCCCCTTTCGCCGCGCTTGGCGATCAGGGCGCGGACCACGCACATGCTCATGGCGTAGCTGTAGACGTAGAACGGATGGTCGAAGACGTGCGGGATGCGCGCCCACTCGTATTGCTCAAACGGCAGCGTTTCGAGCGCGTCGCCGTTGCGTTCCGTGACGAGCCGGAGCCAGGTCGTGTTCAACCACTCGGCAGTGAGGCCGGTTTCGCGGACGCGGGCGTGCGCCTCCCGCTCGAAACGCGCAATCAATCCTTGGCGGAACAGCGCGTTCAGCACGTCGTCGATTTTGCCGGCCAACACGGTGCGAAACTCCTCCGGTTTCAACGTCGTCCGGTAGCGCTCCAGCAGCAAATCCTCGTTGAGCTGGGAGGCCGTCTCGGCAATGACATACGCCGTGTGCCGGACCGCGTACGGCGCTCCGGCCGCATGAAGCGCGTGCACGCCGTGACCGAGTTCGTGCGCCAAGGTAAAGGCATCACGCAGGGTCGGCTCCCAGTTCAGGAGCAGGTAGGGATGGTCCGGCGCGCCCCAGCAGTAGGCGCCTTTATATTTGGTTGCTTTGACCGGCACGTCGATCCACGGTTCGTCGCGGAAGCGGCGCGTCATGGCCGCATACTCCGCGTCGAACGAACCGAGCGCGGCTTCCACGTCCTCCCAGGCCGCGGCGTAACTGCGCGACGGCATGGCACCGCCGATCGGCGCGTAAATGTCGGCGCTCGTTTGTTTCTTCAAGCCGATCAGTTTGGCCTTGAGTCGGTAGAAGCGGCGGAACAATTCTTCGTTCTTTTCCAAAACGCCGAGCATGGCGTCGACGGCCGCCGGCGGCACGCCCGCTTCGGTGGCTTCCCGTTCCTGACCGCCGCCGTAGCTGCGCAGGTCGCGGCTTTCCGTCTCATAGTCGCCGACTACCTGGTTGTAGGCGTGCGCGTAGACGGCGATATCCGGCGCGTAAGATTCCTTCATGCGTTGATGCGCCTCGAGACGCACCGCCGAATCGGCATGATGGACGAGCTGCTGGATGTTGAGCCGGATGTCCGTGTCTTTGCCGTCGACGCGCATCGTCCCCGGCTTCTGGCGGTTGTCGAGCTCGAGGCGCAGGCGCGACCAGGCTTCATGCGAGGTGGCACGCTTCAGGGCCACAACCCGCTCTTCGCCGTCCGAGAGCGTGTGCGGAGCAAGCAGACGCGCCTGGGTGATCATCCAGCGGTACGGAGCGAGTTCGGGAGCTGCCAGCGCGGCATCCGCGTAAGCGGCGTTCCAGGCCTGGATGCCGGACGTCAAAAAGACGAAGGCGGCGTGCCAACCGGCCACTTCGCGGTCGATACGTTCCGAATACGACTTGGCGGCCGTGTCATCGGTGTCGCGGTGGTAGCGGAAGGTGGCCCAGGCATGAAGCGATTCAATCGCTTCTACGACGGTATTCCAACGGGCCAACAACGCCGCGAGCTCCACAACCGTCAGGGTCCCGGCGCGAAAAGTCTCCTTCTGCGCGACGATGGCGGCGGTTTCCCGCTCAATCGTCTCGCGCAGTTTCTTGTACCGCGCATCGTCCGGTCCGGTCGGAAAATCAGCCACGTGCCACTCGGGAAGTCTTTCAGTCATTGTCTTCTTCATAGATAGGCGGTATGCGGATCAGACGGTACGCGTTGCTGCGGAGACGGTCCATCCGGCATTTCTTATCGCTGCCGGACCTTCATCCCAAGCCACCGGCAGCGAGCGCCGGATGGTTCGCGTACCGGATGAGACGCGTGCCGCCTATGTCTCCCCCGCGTCGTGCGCCGGGAACGGCTTGCTGCGCAAGAGGTTCGCCAAAATGACGAGATTGCGGACGAAGCGGCGGTTCATCTCGGCAACGTCCTGGTTCTGCGCCAGCCGCACGCGGGTCGGCGGCCGCTTCACGCCGACCTCGCCGACCCAGTAGCACAGGCTCTCCGGCGGAAAGGCGAACCCCAGGAACTGCAGCGTATTCATGATGTGCTGGCCGACCTGCTGCGCGCCGTCCTCGGAACCGGTCGTGAGCACGCCGGCGGCCTTGTTGTAGAGCTTGCTGGTGCGCGTGCGGAGGTATTCCTCATCGAACGCGTCCATCCGCTCCAAGGCACGCTGGACGAGCGAGGACGGCCCAGGCCCCCACCAGACCGGCGAGGCCATGATCAAGATGTCGCAGGCGGCGATGGCGCGGGCGATCTTCGGCCAATCGTCCCCCTTGCCCTCGTTGTGACGCAGGCCGGGCAGCACGTTCTCCCCGATCAAGCGGATGACGCGGCTGCGCACCCCCGCTTTGGAGAGCCGGTTGCGCGTCATGATGACCAGATCTTCGATGCTTGAGCCGGACGTGCGGTTGAGTCCGCCCTCCAAGATGAGCGCGGTCAGAGGTTTCTTTGGCATATCACGGACAGCGTATCAGAAAAGCGCTCCGTTCGGGAGCGCTTTTCTGCCGACCGTTACATGCCGCCCATGGGCTTGGCACCGCCAGCGGCCGGAGCACCCGGCTCATTCTTGCACGCTCCGCCGCAGCAGGCCTTACAGCCCTTGCACATGCCCTTGGTGAGCATGAACAGCGCCGAGAGGCCGACCACGATGTAGACGATGCGTTCCACCATCGGCACGCTGCCGAGAATGGCGTTGACCAGGTTGAAGTCGAACGCGCCGATCAGACCCCAGTTCACCGCGCCGATCCACATCAGCCAGTAGGTGACCATGTGGACGCCGCACATCTTGTGATGTCCCATCATACTGCTGGATAAAAACGAACACCGTGCTTAGAGCACGGCGTCCTTCACTGCCTTGGCGAGGCGGAATTTAACCACCGTCTTGGCCGGAATCTGGATCGAGGCGCCGGTCATCGGGTTGCGGCCGGTGCGCGCTTCACGGCGCTTCTTCACCAGCTTGCCGAAGCCCGGGAGGGCGAATTCCCCGCTCTTTTTGACCTCGTCGTAGGCCATGGCGGCGAGCTGATCCATGATCTCCCCGACCTGCTTCTTGGTCGTGCCGGTCTTTTCGGCCAGCATTCCGAACAGCTGAGTCTTCGACATCTTTGCCATAAGGCGCGGACAGTAAGTTATCAACAGGGTCTATTATTACAGAAAACGGGCGGTTTTTGAACACGCCGCCCGCGATCCGTCTAGGGGAGGAGGCCCGGAACGTTCTGGGCTTCAATCGTGAAGCAGGTGCGGCCCTGGCCGTGTTTCCAGAAATCCGCGCCTTGCCCGACGTAATACGGCCGCGCGTATTTGTCCTGTGCCGCCTCGGCGGTCGCGTCCGTTTCGAACGTCGCGCACATTTCGTAGGTTTTTCCGGCAGTCACGCGGTATTCGTAGGCTTCCTGGGTACGCGGATCAAGCAGCGACGGGACGTAGTATTCCCGGCGGTTCTGCAAGTCCGTCAGGGCTTCCGGCAAGCGGGCGTTGCGGGTCCAGTACTGGTCCACGGCTTGGGAGAGCTGCTGCAGATCGTTGATCCGGCGGGCGTCGAACTGCCGGGCCCGTTCCTGGCTGGGCGAACCGGCCACGAACAATCCGCCGATGGCCGCCGCTGCCACGGCCAGGATGACCGCGCCCACGAAGATCTTTTTGCCCATGTCTTTTTGCATGTCAAGCTTCCTTCTCTTCTTGGCGGAGATCCCACAGGTAGTACCCAAAGATGGTGCCGGCAATGCCGCCGACGACCAGCACCTTCAGGACGAAGCGCAGGGTCAGTTCGCCGCCCAGGACGTTGAAGACGAGCGTGATGAGGTCGCCGATGATGATGCCGGCGGCCACGAACAGCGTGAGGTACGTCAACCACTTGCGGACCTTGGAACCGCGCTTCTCCGGATCCTTCGCAATCGCCCTGTTCAGCATTCTGGAAAGCCACAGGAAGACCGGGAAGGCGATGATCAACGACGCCGTGGACCAACGGATGGCCTGCAGCGAGTTGTCGTAGACGTAGTCGCCCACCAGCGGGTCCGGCAACCAGCGATTGATGAACTGGAACAGCAATGTTCCGAAGCTGAAGGAGCTGATGTACAGCGTCAGGAAAAGCACCAGATACAGGAACGCTTCCCGGGCCGAGAGATACGGCTTGCGCCGCGGTACCGGCACGGGGAAGGTCACGTCGGCGTAGGCGCTGAGGGCGTTCTTGACCTCGTCGGCGTTCCAGCCGGCCTTGCCGAGCGTGTCCCGGATTTGTTCCCGGGTGGCGCCTTTCAGCAGCGCATCTCGGACGAACGACTGCAATTCATTGGGCATAGCAGGAAAAAAGTACCATTTTCAGCCGTTTTCCACAACGGCGCGCGGATCGCCGGGTCCTACTGGATATGGACGGTCGTGCCCAGCTCGGCCCAGTCGTAGACCCATTTGGAATCTGCCAGGGAGACGTTGATGCAACCGTGGCTCATGGGGACGCCGAAGTTGTTGTGCCAATAGGCGTCGTGAATGTAAAAACGCGGCTTGAAGTTGAGGTTCCACGGGACGTTCTTGAGGTTGTAGTTGTTGGGGTTGCCCGGCCCGTAGCTCCAGCGGTAATCCATGAGCGGCACTTTGCGGAAGATCGCGAAGGTGCCGGTCGGCGACGGAAAGCGGGCCGTGCCCGAGCTGATCAGGAAGGTGTGGGCGAGACGGCCGTTCTCCCAGGCCCACAGCTGCTGGCGGGCAAGATTCACTTCGATATGCTTGCCCGATACGGATGCCGCGTCCGCCGCCGCGGTCGCCACCAACGACGGGGCCACCGTGCGCGGCGCCGGAGCGGCCACCAGTTCCGGCCGGGCGTCGCCGTCGACGTCGCCCGCGACGGCGCGGACCGCGTCGGCCTGGGTCGGACCGTACGGCTGCCAGCTGCGCAACAAGACGCCGCCCATGGTGTAGGCGCGCACCTCGGTCCCGACGAGCTGGGAGATGATGATGTCGACTTTGCCGTCGCCGCTGCCGTCCCCCGCGCTGAGCTCGACGCCCGAGGCGTAGGCCGGCTCCGACCCGCTGAAGGCGACGGCGAGCTCCGGCTTCCCCGAGGTGAAGCGGAAGACGCGCACTTCGCTCTCCCCCGCCCCCTGCCGGGCGACCGCGAGTTCGTCGCGGCCGTCGCCGTTGAAGTCGCCGCCGGCCACGGAAACGCCCTGGGTCATTGTCGCTTCGAAGGCGAAAAATTCCATGACCAGGGAGCCGTCCGGACGGAAGGCACGGATATGCGGCCCGCCGCCCGCGCCCGGCCCGGTGATGATTTCGTCGCTGCCGTCGCCGTCCACGTCCGCCGCGGTCACGGAAAGACCGCCGCGAAAGGCGCGGTCGTAAGCCGAGAATCCGTTCTCGTTGAAAAGCTCCGTGCCGGTGCGGTTCCAGACACGGACGTGCGGTCCGCCGCCGAAGCCGGGCGTGGTGACGATCTCCCGGGAATTGTCGTTGTTGAAGTCCCCGACCGCCACGTTGACGCCGCGGGCAAAGGCTTTGTCGTAGGCCAGGAAGGTTCCCAGCAACTTGGCGTCACCGGTCAGCACGCGCACCCGCGGTTCTTTCCCCAACCCCTCCGCAAGGACGATCTCCAGTTTGCCGTCGCCGGTGAGCTCGCCGAGCGCGACATTCGCGCCGCCGACATCGAACCGGCCGAACGTGGAAAGCACCTGCTTGGCGGTGCTGGTGGTCGCGCCGTCGAAGACTTTGGCGGGCGGCAGCGGCAGATATTTGGCGTGCGCCGGAACGGAGACGGCGAAGACGGCCAGAACGCCCAAGACCACCGCCGCCGTGTCACGTCGTTTCATATCTTCATATTGAATCAAATCCGCACATGCTCGTACAGGGGAAAACCGCGCGGACTCCCCCTCCTCACGGCGCGCCGCCGGAGGGAAACGCCGAATGTTCATCAATCAACTCGCCGGGGGACGGCAGTCCAAGTTCTTCGTCGATGGTGGTCTCCGAGGGAACCGGCTCGACCGTGGCCACGTCGGCGACGTTCTGCCCGATGACGTAGTCGCCGAAGAAGATCGTGTTCACGAGCCACACGCTCGTCTGCGCCCAGGTGGGACCGAACAAGGCCTGCAGCACTCCCTCGGAAATCACGCGGCGCAACGTCCGTTGCTGGGCCACGAGATGATACTCGAGCGTGGTGCGGACCTGGACGGCGCGGCCGGGACGGATCGTGACGTTTTGGCCCACCGGAAACCGCGCCAGATGGTAATTCGGCCACGTGCGGATCTGCGGGGCGTCGCCGAACCAGGAAACGAGCACGGACGGTTCCGGAAAGGTATGCCGCTTGAAGTCGGTGCCGATGTAGGCGACCTGTCCGGATTGGCCGCGGACCAGGTCGCCCGGATGCGGGTGGTAGACCTTTTCGACGGAACAAATCTCGGGATAGGCGTCGAGGTCGAAGGACCATTCCTCTCCGACGGCTCCGCTGACGTCCGTCCACAGGGGGAGGTCGTCGACAGCGAGGTCTCCCGCAAACACCACAGCGCGCAGCGCGTAGGCGGCGGTCGAGGTGGCGGACGGGATGTGGGCGTACGCCTTGCTCTCGAAATGTTCGATGTGGACGATGACATCCTCGAACTGCCCGTCGCCGTCGGCGTCGAACGCGTACGACGTCTCCGACGCGGATACCGACTCCACCCGGACCGCCGCCGAACCCGGCTTCAACGCGCGGCCGTCGGGAAACACCAGATACGGCAGGACCGCGGCATGGGCGAAGTCGGCGATGCAGGCCTCGTCCAGTTCGGGCGCGACGATGCGGCCTTCGCGCAGTTCGTGCTCGTGCGGTGGTGCAGCGCAGTTGTTCGTGAGGTCGACGCGGATGGACTCCGATTGCACGGGCGAAACGTCGTACGACGGACTGCGGAATTGAAAGTACGTGCTGTAGTTGCCGTCTTCCGCCGGGAACTCCACGTCGGTGTCCGCCATGACGCCGTCGAAGTTCAGCCAGGGCAGGTTCTCCAGATCGCTCGTCGGGCCGACGCGATACCACGCGGCGCTGTGGGCATGAATATGCAGTGTCGCCGTCGCGTCCGGACTGCAGCCGCCCTCGAGGTAGTAGGCTTCGATCTCCGTCGGCGCGGAGCCTTCCGGTTCGGTGACGCGCGGTTGCGGCGGAGGTTCCGGAGCCGGCGGCGAACTGACCATGACGGCGTCCACATCGTCGTCGATGCCGACGGCGCCATCCGGTGCGGCCGCGTTGTCCGAGACGGTGACGGTCCAGTCGCCGGCCGTCTCATCGGCGTACCAGAACGCCGCGCTCGAAGCACCGGGGCCGATGGTCCGCGAGGTGATGGCGGAACCGCCGGATGCGGCGTCATAGAAATGCGGACCGGAACCCGATGAATCGGTGTACAGGGAGACGGTGTCAGACCCCGTGGTCACCGGGTCGCCGTCCTGGTCGACGCGGGAGACGGCGTACGCGAGGCGCGTCCCGGCGGTCATGTCGCCGGGGTCGGTGAGCTGGAACGCGACGACGTCATTGAGGTCGCTGGAAAGGATGGCAACTTTGGCGTTATCGTAATTTGCTACGGCAAGATCGACATCATTGTCCCCGTCAAGATCAGCGGGAAAAGCGGACCACGGACCGCTGCCCGCCGAATACTGCACGGCTGCGGCGAAGGTGCCGTTGCCGTTGTTGAGGAGGACGGAGACGTTGTCACTGTCATAATTCGCCGTGACAAGATCGCGGTCGCCGTCGCCGTCGAGATCGGCGGTGAAGACCGAGGGAGGATGGGTTCCCACGGCGTAGTTCACGGGCGAAGCGAACGTGCCGTCGCCGTTGTTGAGGAGGACGGAGACGTTCGTTATGGTTGTCGTAATTCGCGGTGGCGATATCGACGTCGCCGTCGCCGTCGAGATCGGCGGCGTCGAGCGCGATGGGATATGCGGTGATTCCGTAATGCACCGCCGCGGCGAAGGTGCCGTCGCCGTTGTTGAGGAGGACGGAGACCGACGCACCGAAATAATCCGCGACGACCAAATCCTGGTCGTTGTCCCCGTCAACATCGACGGTCTGGACGGACGCCGGTACGTCCAGCACTCCGTACGCCACCGCCGCGGCGAAGGTGCCGTCGCCGCTGTTCAGAAGAACGGAAACGCTGTCGCTCATGAAATTCGTGGCGGCCAAATCGAGATCGAAATCGCCGTCGAGATCGGCGGCGAAGACCGAACTGGGCCTGCTCCCCACGGCGTAATTCACGCTGGCGGCGAAGGCGCCGTCGGCGTTGTTGAGGAGAACCGAAACGGTATTGCTGTTATAGTTCGCGACCGCCAGATCACGATCGCCGTCGCCGTCGAGATCGGCGGCGAAGACCGAGCGAGGATTGTTGCCTACATCGTATGAAATGGGAGACCCGAAAGCCGCGTAGCTTGCTTGGGGAGCAAGCAGCACGGAAATGGTGAACAGAGCCGTACTGGATACAAACCCAACGAGCATGCCGACGGCGACGCGTCCGACGCGCGAAACATCCTTCTTGGCACGGAAACGACGCGTCCGTTTGGCATGTGGTCGGGACATATGCAGATGCCGAGTGCCGCAGCGGCGCCTTCCGCCAGGGCGTCCCATTCCTAGGATGAACAATCCACCGGACAACACGTCTCTTTGGTCTCTCGCATTCTATCACGAATCGGCATTCTCATGAAAAACGCCAGGTGCCGGTTCTCGCACCGTCGCGTACCCCGTGTTGAACCAAACTCCGTGCCGCCGTATATAGTGGAGGCGTACCCAGGAGGACTGTGGCACACACAACGGCCAGCCAACACGCATTTGCGACGGTGTTGTACGACACCCTGTTCGGGCTCGTGTTGTTCTTCAGTCTCGACTCTTTTTTGACCATCTCGGAGCCCGCGCACTTCCTCTTCTTTCTGTTCGCCACGGCCGTGCTGGTCCACTGGTGGCTCATGTTCAAGGCCGCCGAAGACGAGTTCGGCAACGAATTCCGCACCGCGGCGGTTCATTTGGTGCTCAACCTTGCCGTCATCCTGCTGCTGGAGTTCTTCATCCTGAACGCGCGCACCTTCCATTACCTGGCTGCGGCGCTGTTCATGCTGGCGGTGTTCTGCGTGGACCTGGCGTGGGCCGGACTCGCCTTGCGCGCGCATCGCTTCAAAGCGAAGGGCCGGAGACTGGCCGCCATGCGCACGGAACTGCGCTCCATCATCGCGACCGACGCGCTTGTCGTCGCCTTGCTCGGTGCCCTGACCGCCGCCGCCTTCCTGTTCCCCCTGCCGCCGCTCGTCTTCGTACTCGGCTTCGTCGCCATCTACTTGTTCTACATCCAGCTCAGTTTCAAGTTCCAGATCATCGACCTGAAGGCGTTCTAGAACATGGTGCGCGGAGGGTGGCGAGCGGCAGCATTCAAACGGAAACTGCAGCCAAGGCGCCCTCGGCCATGGCGTCCGTCACCCGTCGCGGCTGTTTGGCGTCGCCCACGACCTGCAGCGAGCGCACCTTCCCCCGGAGTTCCGCGGCGACGCCGTCATTGGGCGTGGCGCCCAGGCAAAGGACGACGGTATCCGCGGGCAACGTTCTTGGACCATGCGGACCCTCGACCGACACCGTCTGCGGGCCGACGGCCATGACCTTGGTGTCCGTCAGGATGGCGACGTGGTGTTTTTTCAAACGTCCGAGCAGCAGGGCCCGGTCGTCGACCGGCCCGTCGGCGGCGACGGCGCCGCCGGCTTCGACGATCGTCACGCGATGCCCGTCGGCGGCGAGCGCCTCGGCCGTCTGCGCGCCCATGCAGCCGCCGCCCGCCACGACGACGCGGCCGGTCGCGTTCACCCAGCCTTCCAGCAGGTCGCGCGCAATGACCACGTTGGTCCGACCGACGCCCGGGATGTTCGGCCGGTTTGGCACGGACCCGATGGCGATGATCGCGGCGTCGTACTGCCCCGCGCGGACGGCGCCGGGAACGAACTCGGCGTTCAGCCGGACCGTGATCGGCAGGCGCTTCACGTCCCGGACCAACGCATCCCGCAATTCCGACCAGCCTTGGCGGTGCGGAGCCACCGCGGCGGCGGCCAGCTGCCCGCCGAGTTGTCCGTGCTTCTCGTACAACGTCACTGTGTGTCCGAGTTCCGCGGCCGTGCGCGCGGCGGACAATCCGGCCGGTCCCCCGCCGACCACGAGCACGCGTCTCTTCGTTTTGGGCTTCTTGGCGAATTGCCGTTCCCGCCCGTTGGCCGGATTCACGGTGCACCAGACGTCCTGCTGCGCGAACAACCGGCTGATGCAGCCCTGGTTGCAGGCGATGCAGGGCATGATTTCGCCGAGCCGCCCTTCGCGCACCTTGTTCGGCCACTCGGGGTCGGCGAGCAACGTTCGTCCGACGGCGATGAAATCAGCCTTCTTCTCTTTGATCGCGCGCTCTCCCGTCTCGGCGGACCGAATTTTTGCAACAGCAATGACAGGTATCTTCACGGCCTTTTTGACGCCCGCCGCGAGATGCAGCAGCGGGGCATCCGGCACGGCCATGGGCGGGATCATCATGCCGCGCGCGTAGGAGGCGTAGTTGCCGGCGGAAATGTGGAGCGCGTCGGCGCCGAGGTCCTGCAGCCGCTGGGCGATGCGGACGGTGTCGGACAAACGGATGCCGCCCGCAACGAGCTCGTCGCCCGACAAGCGGACCGCGACCGGATAGCGTCCGCCGACGGCGCCGCGCACCGCGGCCATGACCTCCGCCAGGAACCGGATGCGGTTGTCGAAACCGCCGCCGTAGCCGTCGGTGCGCCGGTTCGAAAACGGCGAGAGGAACTGCGTGATGAGGTAACCGTGGGCGCCGTGGACCTCCACGAAGTCCAGTCCGGCCTTTTTGGCGCGCAGCGCCGCGGCCCCGTAGGCGCGCACCAGCGACGTGATTTCCGCCGCGGTCAGCTCGTGCGGAATCTCGTTGACCGTGGGGTCCGGCAGCGGCGAGGGCGCTACCGGCTGCCTTCCCGTGGTCTTCGCGGACGTCTGCCGGCCGGCGTGGTAGAGCTGGATGCCGATCTTGGCGCCGTGGCGATGCGCCGCCGCGGCGAGTTTGCGCAGTCCCGGCACCATCGCATCGCTGTGGATGCCGAGCTCGTTGACGAATCCCTTGCCGTCGGGACGGATGAAGCTCGCCTCCAAGATCATCATGCCGATGCCGCCGCGCGCCACCCGTTCGATGTGGTCGACGTAGCGCGGCGTGACGCGACCGCGCGCGTCCGCATAGTTGCGGACCATGGGCGGCATGACGAGACGATTTTTGAGCGTCATCGTGCCGATGCGTCCTTGGCTGAACAGCGTGTGGAAGGACATAGCTCCTGTGGTTTGCCCGCACTCTACCATGCTTGGCATTTCCCACGAAGAATGCCAGGATGCCGCCGCATCTTCACGGGGAAGATGCGGAGGGAATGTTCTTGTCAGTCACATCAGGCAACGTGCACCGCTTCCCGTGGGCCGCCGGAAACGACGCCCAGATCCTGATCGTCCAGATGGGCTCCAAGTCCACCCCGACGATCAAGGAGCTGCTCATGAAGATCGGCTTCCGAAGCCGGGTCGTCGGGTGGCGGGAACTTCCGGACGTCTGGGCGCGGCAGGACCTCAAGCCGAACCTGGTCATCCTCTCCGGAGGCGAGCAGAGCGTCTACGACCCGGACGCGCCAGGCATGTCCGCCGAGCTCTTCCGGGCCATCATCCGGGAGTCGGTCATCCTCGGGATCTGCTACGGCGCCCAGCTGCTCGCGCAGCTCGGCGGAGGCGAGGTGCGCAAGGCGGCCAAGCCGGAAGTCGGCATGGTCGACGTCCGCGTCAAGAGTCCGCTCGGCCATTACAAGGGCGGAACCGTGGTCATGAACCATGGCGACGAGATCGTGCGGATGCCGGCCGACTGGAAGGTCGTCGGCTCCACGCAGGACTGCGCGCACGCCCTGTGCGTCAGCCCGCGCGCCGTGGCGGTCCAGTTCCACCCGGAGATGGACCACACCGAGGGCGGGAACCACCTGCTCAAGTACGTGGCCAAGGCGATCGCCGACTGCCGCACCGACTTCTCCTTCCAGCCGAGCACCTTCATCACGGAGGCGGGCCGCTGGCTGCGGGAGACGATCCCGACCGGTCACGTCGTCTGCGGCGCTTCGGCCGGCGTCGACTCCACGTCGGCGCTGCTCATCGGCCGCCAGGCCTACGGCACGCGCATCCATGGCGTCTACGTGGACAACGGGCTGATGCGCGAGGGCGAGACGGACGAAGCGCGCGGCATCTACGGAGCCGCGGGCATGACCTATGTCGACGCCCGCGAAGTGTTCTACGACGCGCTCGAGGCCATTCCGTACCCCGCGGACGGCCGCCCGGCGCAACGCGAGAGCGCGTACTTCAAGGAAGTGCGCGCGGTGGTCGGCAAGACCTTCATCGAGGTCTTCGCCCGGCAGACGCGGGTCATGGAGCTCCCCTTCCGGGCGCTCATGCAGGGCACCAACCGCGCCGACATCGTGGAGTCGGAGACGGGGCTCAAGGCGCACCACAACGTCGGGGCGCTGCCGCTCCGGCTCATGGAGGAGTTCGGCCTCGACGTCATCGAGCCGCTGGCCGACCTCTTCAAGTACCAGGTCCGGGAGGTCGCCGAGGCGCTCGGCCTGCCGGAGGAGGTGGCACGGCGCCAGCCGTTCCCCGGTCCGGGGCTCTCACTCCGGCTGTGGGGCAAGATCGACCGTTCGATCTTCCCGCCGCTGGCGCGCGCCAACCGGATCCTCCACGAGGTGGTGGTCAAGCACTACCCGGCGTTCAACCGGCGCCCGCACCAGTACTACGCGGCGTTCATGCCGCTGCCGTCGGTGGGGATCATGGGCGATGGGCGCGTCTCCGGTTACGGCTGGTGGATCCGCCTCGTCTCGGCCCGCAACCGGGAGAACTACTCCTCGATCGGGAACTTCCTAGCCAGCGCCAAGTTCTACGCCGAGCTCACCCAGCGCCTGACGACCGAGACGCGCATGCCGGACGGCACGCCGTTCATCCGGGTGGCGCAGGAGATGACGCCGAAGCCCCCGTCGACGACCGAGCTGCACTGAACCGACCGGGAACAGTGCGGCGGCTGCGCAGCAATGCGCGGCTTCTTTTTTTATCCACCGACCATGGACGGGACGGCACGGTTTTTTGTAGGATGCGGCCGCGCCTTCATGGAGAAGGCGCGGGAGAGCGAGGGAGTGATGAACGAAATTCTGGTCTTTTCAAACACGGCCGCCCACGCGCAGGCGCGACAGGTCATCGCCGCAAGCGCCGCGGCGGGGATGAACGGCTCCCTCACGCCCGGGAAGGCGGAGGTCGGCTTCCACAACGACGGCGAGCCCTGGGTGGAGATCCTCTCCCAGGTGCGCGGTCGCGATTGCGTCGTGATCGCGACGATCGCGCCGTTCGCGCAGGGGTCGGTCCGCCACAGCGTCAACGACATGGCCATGCAGATGCTGATCCTGCTCGATGCGCTGCGCAACGCCTCGGCGCGCATCGTGACGGTGGTCTTCCCCTACCTCGGGTATCTGCGGCAGGACCGCCGCAGCGGCAAGGTCACCCACCGCACCGCGGTGAGCGCCCGCGTCATCGCCGAGGCCGTGGAGGCCGTCAACCACCGGACGCCGCACGCCTGCGCCGTGGAAATCCACGCGCTGCAGGTCGAGGCGTTCTTCCGCACGATGTCCTTCGAGAACATCCCGGCGCTCCGGACCATCGCCGACCAGCTGCCCGCCGAGGCCCACCGCAACGCGGTGGTCGTGTCCCCGGACCGCGGGGGCGTGGACCGTGCCGCGGCGCTCAAGGAGCACCTTGGGCTCCAGGACCTGGCGATCGTCTACAAGTCGCGCATCGAGCCGGGCAAAGCCAAGGCCGAACGGATCGCCGGCGACGTCCGCGGCCGCGACGTCATCGTCGTGGACGACATGATTGACACGGCGGGAACGCTGGTCTCGGCCGCGTCGTTCCTGCGCGCGGAAGGTGCCGCCCGCATCACGGTCGCCGCCTGCCACGGGCTGTTCTCCGGTCCGGCGCTCGAGCGCATCGCAGCCTCCGACATCGACCGCATCTACGTGCTCGACACGGTGCCGCCGGCGCCGGGGGTCGCCGAACACCCCAAAATCACCGTGCTGCCGGTGGCGCCGCTGCTGGCGCGCGCCATCCGGTCCATCCGCCAGGGCGAGTCCCTGCGCAGCCTCGGCAAGTCCGAACCCCGATAGTCCGCCCCGCCGCCGCGGGACCGCCGTGCATCTGCGCGGCTTCTTTTTTTATCCAAAAACAAAACGCGACCCACACGGGTCGTGTTCGGTCAGGCGGCGACCGGATGCCAGACGTGCATGTGCTCCGCTGTCGGCGCGGCGCCGGTGGTCGAAGCCGCGGTGATGGCGGCGCGCATGCAGGCGTAGTCCGTAAGGAAGCCGTGGGTTCCCGCTTTCCAAGATTCGCCGGATGCGGATCGGCGCACGACCTCTTCCGGCCCGCACCACGCGAAGCGTTCCACCTCGCCCGGCTGCGGCGCGAAGGCCTCGACCGGCAGGTCCAACACGGCGACGAATTCCCGCATCCACAACCGCACTTCCGGGACGCGCGTGGTGCGCCAGGCGACGAGCGGCAGATGCGCCAGACGGATGCCAGCCTCCTCCTCGATCTCCTTGCGGGCGTTGCTCTCGTACGTCTCGCCCACGGCGACGTGGCCGCCGAGATGCGTCATCCACGTTCCGGGTAGGCGTTCCTTGCCGAAAGAACGCTGGTGGCAAAGCACCTCCCCGGCATGATTGAGGATGAAGATGTTGGTGGAGCGGCACCAGGCGCGCTGGGCGATGGCATCCGCGCGCGGCAAACACACGCCGGTGCTCTGACCGGTGTCGGCGTGGACGATTTCAAGCATTTCCATACGGGCGATAAAACAAAAGACTCTTCCCTGCCGGAAAAAGTCCCTTGCGGGGATCAAGCGGCTGGGTCCGCTTGTCCCAAGATCTTCCGCCATTTCACTCGGGTTGGGCAGATGCCCAAACCCGCGAAGATGCGTCAATCTTGTGGCAAACGGTTATCCGGAAGATAGCACGTCTGCCGGCCTTTTGCAAGGCCTATTCCACGGTCACCGCCGTGACCATGCCCATGGCGCGGTGCACGCCCACGGAGCAATACGCCTCGAACGTTCCCGTCTTGTCCGGGGTGAATTCGACCGTCTCCGATTCGCCGGCCTTCAGCTTCTTCGTGGCCACGCCGAACTCGTCGAGCCGGAAGTCGTGCATGCCCTCGTTGTTCACGAAGGTCAGGCGGACCTTCTGCCCGCTCTTCAACGCCAGCGTCTTGGTGGAGAAGGCGAAGTTATCGCCGACAATGACCACTTCGCGCACGTCCTCGGCGTCCACGGCATCCGACGGCGGCGCCGTCTCCACCGGTGCGGCGGCGGCGCCCCCCGTGTTCGTCCCCTGGCCGGACCGCGGCAAGGCGCTCCCAATGTCGGCCTGCGCAGCCTCCGACGCGGGCGCCGGCGTCCGGGTCAGATAAAATCCGCCGGCGGCGAAGACGGCGAAAACGAGAACAACGGCCGCGGCAATCTTGATGGACATAGCCGGAGAGAAAAATGACGGCCCTATACTACAAATTGTAGTAAACACGCACAACGCACGGTCTGTGGATAGCTTGGCGCGTGGACGACATATGTACACGAAGCATCGGGGGCGGTTACACTGCTCCTCCACGCACTATCTCCTATGGCAAAAAAATCCAGCACCACCGCCCTGACTCCCGAACAACGCGACGCGCAGGACGCCCGTTACGCCCAGGGACACACGTACGACGTGGTGATCATCGGCACGGGCAGCTCGGCGCTGACCGCCGGTGCGCTTCTGGCCCACGCCGGTAAAAAGGTCTGCCTGCTGGAGGCGCATGACATTCCCGGCGGCTACGCCCAGACGTTCAAGGCCGGCGGCTTCGAGTTCTGCGCCCAGGTCCACTACATCTGGGGCTGCGCGCCCGGCGGCCGCATCTACGAATTCCTGAAACGCATCGGTCTCGAGAACGACATCACCTTCGAGCTGTTTGATCCGGAGGGCTACGACCACATGGTCCTGCCGGACGGCAGGCGCGTGAAAATTCCCTACGGCTGGGACAAGCTCGTGGAGAACGTCTGTGCGGCCTATCCCGACCAGCGCGTCCCGATGGAAAAGTTCGTCGGCGTGCTCCGGACGCTGCGCGACGAGTTCCGACATTTGCCGGCGCGCAAAGCCAAGTGGTGGGAGTACCTGCGCGCCTGGCGCGTCCGGCATATCATCAAATATCGGAAAGCCTCGCTCCAGGACCTGTTCGATGCGTGCAGGCTTTCCCGCGAAGCGCAGGCCGTGCTCGCCGCCAACGCCGGCGATTTCATGCTGCCGCCGGAGAAGCTCTCGCTCTTCATGTACATGGCGCTGTTCGGCGGCTACAACACCGGCGCCTACTCCCCCACCAAGCACTTCAAGTATTACGTCGAACGGTTGGCCCGCTTCATCACGGACCATCCGGGCTGCCACATCTATTACGAAACCGAAGTCACCGCGATCACCACCAACGGCGACCGCGTCAGCTCCGTCGGCACCAAAGACGGCAAAACGTTCACGGCCGAGACGTACGTCTGCAACGGCGACCCGCAGAAAATGGCCAAGATCATCGGCTGGGAAAAATTCCCGGCGGCCGAGCAGAAAAAACTGTCCTACCAGTATTCCGAGGCCGGCGTGGTCGTCTATCTCGGGCTCAAGGATATCGACCTGCGGAAGTTCGGCTTCGGCTCCTACAACATCTGGCATCTCGAAGGCTGGGACATGAACCAGATGTGGCGCGAGATGGGCGCCTGCGACTTTTCCAAACCCTGGGTGTTCCTCTCCACGCCGACCTTGCACACCAGCGAAGGCGGAACCACGCCCGGACCCGGCTACCAGATTCTGGAGCTGGCGTCGTTCGCGAACTATGCGCCGTTCAAGGATGCGCAGGACAAGGGGTATGCCGAATACTTCAAACTCAAACAGCGCGTCTCGGAACGGATGATCGACATCGCCGAAAAACGCTACATCCCGAACCTGCGCAAGCACATCGTCGTCAAACAGGTCGGCACGTCGACGACGAACGAGGATTTCGTGCTGGCGCCGAACGGCAACGCCTACGGCGCCGACATGATCCCCTCCCAGGTAACGCTGTCCCGCCTCAAGGCAACGACGCCCTTCAAAAATTTCTGGTGGTGCAACGCCTCGAGCGGTTGGGCCGGCATGTTCGGCACGGTCTCGACCGGCATGAACCTGTACATGGACCTGACCGGCGACCGCTTCTTCGGCACGACTAAAGGCCCGACGGACGAGGAACTTATCGCGGCGCTGCCTCAGCCAGAGGCTGATCCGCCTCCGGCGGAGAAAACCGCGCGCTGACCTGGGCGGCGACACGCTTCCCGCAACGCAGCGCGCCTTCGGTCCAGGGACTGTTCAGCCAGTCGCCGGCGAAAAAGACGTTCTGCCCGCCCTGCCCGTGTTCCATGAACGTTTTCACGGCGCGCAGATGCCCGTGCGCGAACTTCGGCATGGCCAGCGGCCAACGTTCGAGGTCGTGTTCCCGCACGTCGGCCGGAGAGGAGACCCACGGACAGATCGGGAGGAACGCTTTTTTCACGGCCGCAAAGATCTCGGCGTCGCTCTTGTCCATGATCTGCCGCGCGAAGTCCTCATGCAGCCAGAGGTTCAAGAGCGTGTCGCCGTCCTGCAGGGCGTCGTCGCCTTTCATGGCCTCATTGACGTAGCCGCAGATCTTTTCCGACTCGACGTACGGCACCCAGACCACGGCCGTGTCCGGCAGCAGCGCGCGCCGCACCCGGAAGGAAACGCTGATGGTCGCGGCGAAGCGGGAACCCGCCAGTATGTCGCGCTGCGCCGCCGTCGGATTCTTGTACAGAGCGGCGATGGACGGCGCCGGCGCGGCGACGACAACGGCGTCAAACGCATCCTCCGAACCGTCGACGAAAACGCGCACCTGCTCCCCGCCCGTGACGGCGCTGACCGCGGCGTTCAAACGCACGTCGGGCAGACGCGCCGCCATGGCATCCGGCAACGCTTGCATGCCGCCGGCGGTGCGATGCAGATGCCAGCGGTCCTTGTCCTTTTGAATGGATTGCATGATGCCCAGGAGCGCACCCAGGCTGATCTCGCGGGCGCGGTGGAACTGGTAGGTCGTCGAGAACGCGTCCACGAAGTAGTCGCTGACCTCGCGGCCGGCGCGCACGCGCATGTAGTCATAGGCGTTGGCGTGGTCGTGGATGGCCAGGTCGTCGAGCCAGAGGAAATCGCCGACGTCGCGCATCAGCGCCTGTTGCGCGGCAAGACGCAGCTTGCTGAGCGGTCCGAGGGCGGCCTCGGGAGAAATGACCTTTCCTCCTTTGACGATGCCGTACTTCAAGAAACGCATCTTCTCCCAACCGACGCCGAACTCGCGGCAGGCGTCCTTGATGCCGTCGTACAGGTCGCACAGGTGGTCGGCGCCCAAATCAAAGATGAAGCCGTCCTTGCTGCGGGACGACATGCGGCCGCCGACGTAGCCGTTTTTCTCAAACACCACCACGTCGAACCCCGCCTTCCGCAGATCGGTGGCGCAACTCAGGCCGGCGATGCCGGCGCCGATGACGGCAATCCGTTGAGGCATGGGGAAACGATCAGGAACCGGACGTCAGCATGTCCTCTTTTTCGAGGCGTGTCATCTGCTTGACGGCCGCCTCTTTTTTGCGCGCCGCGGTCGCAGAACGCATGGCCTGCGACCAGACCACGGTCACCGGCAACCGCGAGCGGGTGTACTTGGCGCCTTTCCCGGCGTTGTGCGCCGCGAGGCGCGCGGAAAGATCGTTGCTGATGCCGGCGTACAGCGTGCCGTCGGCGCAGCGCAACAAGTAAACGTGCCAGCGGCTCATGCCTCCGATCCAAGAAAGCCGCCCGCCTGGATGTTCCACAGGGTGGCGTACGTGCCTTTTTCCTGAAGCAACGTCTCATGCGTACCCGTGGCGACGACGCGGCCGCGTTCGACGACCACGATGCGGTCCATTTCCATGATCGTGGACAGGCGGTGCGCGATAGCGATGACCGTCTTGTCGCGCATCAGGGCGTGCAACGAGTCCTGGATCAACGCTTCGGATTCGGAGTCAAGCGACGAGGTGGCCTCGTCGAGCACCAGGATTGGCGCGTTCTTGAGGATGGCGCGGGCGATGGCCACGCGCTGGCGCTCGCCGCCCGAGAGCTTGATGCCGCGCTCGCCGACGTAGGTGCCGTAACCTTTCGGCAACGCGGCGATGAACTCGTCGCAATGCGCCCGCCTGGCCGCGGCGATCACCTCCTCGTCCGTGGCGTCGCGGCGGCCGTAGCGGATGTTTTCCATGAGCGTCCGATGGAAGAGCACCGGCTCCTGCGGCACGAGCGCGATCTGGGAGCGCAGCGAGTCCTGCGTGACCTTGGCGATGTCCTGTCCGTCGATCAGCACTTTGCCCTCCTGCACGTCGTAAAAACGGAACAGCAGTTTGGTGATGGTCGACTTTCCGGCCCCGGACGGACCGACCAGCGCGACCTTCTCGTGCGGTCTGATGGCCAGGGAGAAGCGTTCCAGGACCGGCTTGCGCCCGAAGGAGAAGGTGACGTTCCGGAAGGTGACGGCGCCGGACGTCACGCGCAACGGCTTGGCGCCGCGCGCATCCCGGACGCCGTGCGGCTGTTGCAGGATTTCCACCATCTCCTTACCGTCGGCGTAGGCGCCGAACAGATGGCGGAACGACCGGCTGATTTCCCAAACCTTATGGAACACCAGCGCCATGAAGGTCTGAATGAAGGCCAAATCGCCCAGCGAAAGGACGCCGGCGATCCAGGCGCGCACCCCCAGGTACATCAGGACGACTTCGATGACGATCATCAGCACGCCCTGGATGGCGAAGATGGTGTCGTGACGCAACCAGCTCCGTATCTGGGCCCGGGCGCGGCGGCCGAGCACCTCGTCCAGTTTCTCCCGCTCATAACCATGCGCCGGGAACAGCTTGATGGTGACGGCGTTCGAGACGGCGTCCGCGAGCGCGCCGCCGACTTCGGAGTCGAGCTCCGCGCGCAGCGTGTCGGCCTGCACCGCCCAGCGCGCGGCAAGCACGTTGCAGAACAGGTACACGGCAGTCCAGGCCACGAACAGGACCGCCAACAAGGGCCATTGCAGTGCCAGGCCGACCGTCGCCGAAACGAGAACGATCGTCACCGGCAACATCCGGAAGGTGAGCTCGTCGGCGAACGTCTCAAAAGCCCGCGCCAGACGACCAATCTTCTTCACCAACGACCCGGCGAAGGTGTCGGCATAAAACTGGTACGAATGGCCGAGGAGGTAGTCGAACGCCTCCGACTCCAATTCGGCCATGACCGTCGGCTGGAGATTGTCGTTGATAAGCGCCTGGATGCGCCAACATACCCAGCCTGATACTTTGACCAAAACGAAGGCGGCAATGACCGGAAGGAAAAGGGCCATGGTGGCCACTGTGGGCGTCGTACCCTCGAGGAGGTCGAACAACCGCTTGATGATCCAAGGCTGCGCCGTTTCCAGTCCGATCGCGCCCGCCGTGAAGAGAAGCGTGAAAAACGTCCACCACGGATGGCGGAGCGCGGCGCGCACGAACAGCACGAAGACGTCCTTCACGGTGACCTGCTTCATAGCCATATTCTAGCACGACTCCCCTCCTTGACGCGTCCTCTCCGCGCTGGTAAGCCAGGGACGAGGTGTGACATGAACCCGACCGATCTCCGTTCGTTCTCCTACAGAATGAGCGCGACGCGACTCGGGGACATCACGTACCTTCCCGAGGAGCCGTCGCCGCACGCCTTCATCGGCGCGCATGAAGTCATACAGCAGCGGCTCGACCGGCTCCCCCCGGAGCTGGCGGCCGACATCCGCGCCCATCCGCGCGACCTGTACATCCGCATGGCCGTGGAAACGGCGGCGCACTTGGCGGCCTGGCCGCCGCACGGCGTGCCGCAATGGTTCGATGCGCTGCCCGAGGCCTACCGCCGCGAAGCGGAACGGCAGTACGCCATCCACGCCACGGAGGACCCGAACATCGCGCTCGGGTTCCCCTACACGCGGCTCGGCGGGTACGTCGTGGACCTGGACGAGCGCGGCATGCTCGGGCAGGCCTACCACCTGTTCCGGCTGCAACGGCTGAACTTCATCCGGCAGCTGGCCTGGCTGACCCAGCCGGTCCTGCCGCAGGATGCGCACGACATCTACCCGGCGCGGTACGAACACAACCGGCTCAGCCACGTCGAAGATGTCGCCGCTGTCGCCAACCTGCTCGGCCACGGCCTCGGCTTGTCCGAGACCGAGGTCCGCACGCTGACCCTGGCGGCGATGACGCACGACGCGCGTACTCCGGCCGGCGGCGACACCACGAAGCTGCTCGACCGGGACTACTTCGACGAGGACAAGCACTACGGCGAACTCCTCGCGCGCGACGGCGTGGCCGACTTCCTCCGGGAGTTCGGCATCGACGCGGCCTTCCTCACGGCCACCGTGCAGGGAGAGGGGCTGCTCGGCACGCTCCTCGACCTGGCCGACAAGACGGCCTACCTCTCGCGCGACGCAGCCAGCTTCCACTACCGGTTCCGCAACGAGCTCGCGGACTGCCCGGAAGGACAGGCCGTCCACGACCTGCTCATCAAGCGGCCAGACGTCTGCGCCGCCTGGCGCTGCGCCGAGGTCCGCGGCGGCAAGCTCGTCCTCCGGGACCCGGAAGCGCTGGCCGAGATGCTGCGCCTGCGCGCGCTCCTGTTCCGCTCCCTGTATTTCCACCCGGGCGCGCGGTACACGGAGTGGATCGTCTCGCACATCGTTCTGCGCCATCTGGTGAAGAGCGGCGAGATCCGGAAAGAAGATCTTCTGGAATGGAACGACCAAGAGCTCGATCTGCACGTTCAGCGCTACACCAACTTCGGCCTCGGCAGCGTCTTCGGCGATCCCGTCTATGAAGGATTCGACGACGAGGCCTCTGCCGAAGCGCGACGCACCGAGCTCCTGGCCGACAATGAAAACTGCGTGACCATCGAACGTCTGCCGGCGAAGATCGGCAGCGGCACCAAGTTCCTGGTGCTCGGACCACGGAAGCGGAAACCGTTGCCGTTGGCCGAGGCCTACCCGGAGCTCGCGGCCCCGGTCGACGCGCTGGCCCGCGTCGTCCAACCCTACCGGCTGTACTGGGTGCCGACGGACTCGCTCCCCGGCCGCCTGCGGAAGTTCTTCGCGGACACCTGACAAGGTGTCCCTCTTTTTTGTGGTAGCATCCTCGGCATGCACATCGCCATCATCGGCGGCGGGGCGGCCGGACTCATGGCCGCCGCGGCCGCGCAGGAAACCACCCCCGCGGCCACCATCTCCCTCATCGAGCGCAACCCGTCGCTCGGCAAGAAGGTCATCATCTCCGGCGGCGGACGCTGCAACGTCACGACCGGGCTCCACGATATCCGCGCCGTGCTTTCGCGTTACCCGCGCGGCGGCAAGTTCCTGTCCTCGGCCATGCGCCGTTTCCCGCCGGCCTGGACCATCGCCTGGTTCGAAGCGCACGGCGTGCCGCTCAAGACCGAAGAGGACCTGCGCGTCTTCCCCCGCTCCGACGACGGTAAAGACGTGGTGGCGGTCTTCGAACGGCTCTTCCGCGCGCCGGACTCGCACGTCCGTCCCCTGCTCGGCCGTCACGCCGTCGCCGTCGCCAAAACCGCGCACGGATTCGCGGTGTCGTTCCGCAGCGGCGCACCGCTCACGGCCGACCGCCTCATCCTGACCACCGGCGGCCAGGCGTACCGGCAGACCGGTTCGACCGGCGACGGCTACGCCTTTGCTGAATCGCTCGGCCACCGCATCACGCCGCTCGCACCGAGTCTCAACTCCTTCTTCAGCAAGGAGACCTGGCCCAAGGAACTGTCCGGGTTGTCCGTTCCCCGCGCCAAGCTCTCCGCGCCGGGCGTTCTGCACGCCGCGTACGTTGGCCCGTTCCTGTTCACGCACCGCGGCGTGAGCGGGCCGGCCGTCTTCGCACTGTCGGCGCTCGTGGCTTTCGAGCGCTTCGACGCCGCGCATCCCCTGCCGATCACCATCGACCTCTTTCCGGACGAAAAGGCGGAGGCGCTGGCCGCCCGACTGGCTGAAACATTCCGCGCCAACGGCAAGAAGAGCATCAAGACCGTCCTCGGTTTTCTGCTTCCCAAGGCGCTCGCTGCCGTCCTCGTCGCGGAAGTCGACGTGGAGGGCGAGGAACAGGCGGCGCAGGCATCGAAAAAAGACGTCACGGCATGCGTCCGCTGGATGAAAGGCATGCCGCTGACCGTCATCGGCCGCGGCGCCGGGGACGAATTCGTGACCGCGGGCGGCGTGGACACGGACGAGGTGAATCCGCGGACCATGGAGTCGCGCATCTGTCCCGGTCTCTTCTTCGCCGGGGAAATTCTGAACGTTGACGGCTTCACCGGCGGGTTCAACCTGCAGGCCTCCTGGGCTACGGGCCGCGTGGCCGGGGAGAACTCTGCCGGCGTGTTCCCGTAAAAAACACCCCCGCCACGGCGGGGGTATTTTTACGCGATCCTGCTCCCTACGGCAGGTTTACGTTGACGTTCAGATTGAGATTCGCGTTCGCGTTTGCATTGGCATTCACGTTCACGTTCTCATTTTCGTTCTCATTTTCGTTTTCGTTGTCGTTCTCATTGTCGTTTGTGTTGACGTTGACATTGGCGCGCGGGCCGGTACCCGTCGCCGCGCCCGAACCGACGCGCAACTCGATGCGCAGCCTCAGCTGGCTGGCGGCCATGATCTGGGCATCCTGGGCGGTACGATGGGCCTGGGAAGCCAGCTGGAAAGCCTCGCCGTTCGCCCCGGCCGCAAGTCGGGCGCGCGCCTCGACCAGCAGAGTGTCGGCGGCGGACAGACGCGCTTCGCCGCGGGCCGTCGCTTCGGCGGACAGACGCGCACGGACACCGGCAATGTAACGACGGACCTCGGCGATCTTGTTGGTGGCGGCGCCGATGCGGCCCTCCGCCGCGGCCCGCACGTCGGCCTGCGCCTTCAGGCGCCCTTCGAGATCGACGCGGATGCGCTCGAAGGCGCGTGCCTCCTCCCCCACGCGGCCCCGAAGCGCGGCGGTCTCGGCCGCCTCCGACTGGCTGTCGATGTCGGCTTCGAGCTGCGCCAAGACCTGCTCATGTGCCTTGAGCGACGTCTCGAGGTTCGAGGCGATGTCGGCCGCGGCCCGCACGTCGGCGTCCTCCAGATCGTCAATCAGCGCCTGGACGCGCCCGGCATGATCGCTGAAGTTTGTCTCGACCTGGGCACGCGTCTGGCCGTCCAGCCGGCCGTCCACGGCCAGCCGTTCCGCTTCATTCAGCCGTTCCACGGCGATCTCGCCGTTCGTGCCGGCCTTGGCTTCGGCCGAAACGGAGAGCCCGACGCGCACGCGCTCGTTGACCTGGACCTTGATCGGATGCAGGACGTCGCCGGGAAGGCTGGTGTTGGCGGCGACCGAAACGCCCCCGCCGAGGACCAGGGCTATGATGATAGCGATGATTGCGTTCATATAAACGAATCCTTTAGCGGCGCCGACGCGGGGCGGCGGCACCTTGGCGCCTTTCTTGCGCGCCATGGATAAACCAATAGCAATGGCTTGCGCACGGCTGCGGACCACGCGCCGCGCTTTGCCGCTGTGGAGTTTCCTTCTTTTATATTTGCTGACCGCCCGTTTGACCGACTTTTGGGCGGCTTTCCCGTATCTCGCCATACGCGGGAGAAAAGAAAAGGAGCAAGAATTCGATTATACACTTTTTGTGTCCCGCCGGACTATACGATCTGCTCAAACAGCCGGGCGTAGGCCTGCCCCACCCGCCGCCGGTCGAAGCGCGTCTCCGCTTCCGTGCGGCATGCTTCACGAGAAAGACGGCCGACATTGCCGATCCTATCCTTGAAATCCTCAAAGGAGTCAACGATATAGCCGGTCACGCCGTCGCGCAACACCTCCGGCACGGAACCGTTGTTGAAGGCCACGACCGGCGTGCCGCAGGCCAGGGACTCGATCATCACCAGCCCGAACGCCTCCTGCCAGCGGCTCGGGAACAGCAGGGCTTTGGCGCCGGCGAAGAGGGCGGACTTTTCCGCCTGGCTGATTTCGCCGACATAGCGGATCTGCTCGCCGTCCACGAAGGAGAACACCTCCTTTTGCACGAAGGCCTCGTCTTCCTTCCGATACACGCCGGCGATGACCAGCCGTTCCCCGAGCTCGCGCGCCGCCCGAACGGCAAGATCGACGCCCTTGTCGTGCGTCATGAGACCGATGAAAAGCAGATACCCGTCGCCCGGGGAGAAATCCGGGATATAGGCCGAGGTGTCGATCCCGTGCGGAATGGTGGCGACGTAGTTCAGCGCGGGGGCCAACCGGCGCTGCGCCTCGCTGATCGACACGAACGGCCGGTCCTTAAAGCGCTCGGCCAGGTAGGGAAAGTCCGGCGGCTTGCTGCCGTGCAGCGTGGTGACGATCGGCGCGTCGACCACCCGGCTCAAGACGAGCGGATGGATACCGGCATGATTATGGATGACGTCGAACTCGCCCGCGCGCGCCAGGAGCTCGTCGAACGCCAGGAACTCGTATGCCGGGACGGCGTTCCAGGAGAATCCGCCGAGCAGTTCGAGCATCGGCTTCCCGATGACTTGCACCAGCGTGGCGGGGGTCTTCGATCCGCCGCAGGCGAACAGCGTCACCTCGTGACCCAACTCGTGCAGGGCCGTGGAGATGTCGGAGACGGCCAGCTCCGTGCCGCCGTATTTGGGCGGCGGGACCGGGACCCACAGCGGGGCGAATTCGGCGATCCTCATAGACGGGTCCTGGTTTCTAATTCCTTAAGCAACATCGCGGAAACACGTTTGGTGAAGCGGGTCTCGGCGTCGACCATGACCACCGACGCATGAAGCGCAAACACGAGGACGGCGGCGGCCGCGATCGCCGGGCGTCCTTCGGCGACGGCGATCATCCCGAGCACGGCGCTGACGATGCTCATGCCGATCTCGAAAATCGAGTGTTCGACGGCCGGGGGAACGCGCGGAATGATGAACTTGTTGGTGCGCTCAAACTTGCCGCCGAGGCGGAAGACGCCCAGGAAGAGCGCGGTGGCGTACGTCCAATTCATGCCGAAGTGGACGGCCAGGGCCCGCAGGATGTCCGTCCAGGAGTATCTCCCATGGAACAGCAGGCCGAAGGCAACCGTCTTCGTCGCGACGTGGATGGCCAAGGCTGCCGCGGACACCAGGATGATCCGTTCGGTGAAGCGCCCTTCGCCGATGCCGGCCATCTCCGCCAAGGAAAAGGCGACGATGCACAGGCTCGGGAGCAACGTAAAATTCGTCCAGGCGCCGAGTTGCGACAAGAGCGCCAGCTTCTGGGCCCACGACAGGTCGCTGGGGAAGACGATGTCCGTGAAACGCCGCATCAGGACCTCCATGTTCCCGCGCGCCCACCGCTTCTTCTGTTTCTTGTAGGCGACGAAGTCGTACGGCATCACCCCGCGGCCCATGACCCGGTCGACAAAGACGCCGCGATACCCCGCAAAGAACAGCCGTGCGCCCATCTCGGCGTCCTCCGTCATCGAAGTGGGCGTGTAGGGCCCGACGTGCCGCAGCACCGCGGCGCGGAAGACGGTCAGCGTACCCGTCGCCGTGACGCACCCGAAACGGTTGCCGGCGTTCAGGTAATTCTGGAAGAAGTGCTCATACTCGATGCGCAGACCCCGGTTCCCGGAACCGATGTTTTGGTAGGTCTGCGGAAACTGCACGAAGGCCACGCGCTCGTCGCTGAAATACCGCAGCGCTTCCGTGAGGAAGTCCGGCTGGACCTCGTAGTCGGCGTCGACCACGGCGATGAATTCCGCGCGCGGGTCGGTCTTCTCCCGCAACAGATTCAACGCTCCGGCCTTGAATCCGGACAACTTGTCGACGTGATAGAACCGGAAGGGCGCCCCGAGCTCCTTGCAGTAGGCCTGGATGGGTCTCCAGACGGCGGGGTCCGCGGTGTTGTTGTCCAGGACGATCACCTCGAAGTCGCCGTGCCGCAACCCGTGCAGCGAGCGCAGGGTGTTCTTGAGCAGGACGGGCGGTTCGTTGCAGGTCGGCACGTGGATCGAGACGAAGCCGGTGCGCGGTCGGGCCGAGCGCCGCGGCGGTCTCTTGGGGAGCAGGGCGCCGACGATCTGTAATCCGCCCTGCACGGCCACGAGGGAAACCGAGCCGTATGTCAGCAAAAGCAGGGCGCCGACAAAAATGTCATGTGCGGCCGTGACATACAGGGGCATAGTTGGTCGTGGACCATTATGCCATCCGGACGGGAAAATGGCCACTCGCCGCATGTCGCCGCCGCAGGAGCTGCGGGAGCTGAGCGGTCAGGGGCGGTAGGAATCGGTTTGCTGCCGCAAACGAAAACACCAGCCACATCGGCTGGTGTTTTCGTGACAGGCCAACTCGCCTGAAAACTGACACTTTCAGGGGGGTTCAAGCTACTTTCGGGGTTTGACCGCTGGATACTCGGTCGGAAGAGAAAAGTGGAAAAAGTGGGACTCCGGGTGAGGGGCGTGTCTCACTTTTAGAGGTTACAGGAGCCGCGCGGTCGAAAGCTTGATGGAGAGTGCCTGGGCACTGACAAGGTATTTCTTCGCCAGCGAAGGAATGTCCGGCGTGGCCGCGAGATCCTTCTTTAGCATCTTCGCGGGCATCAGCAATTCGCCAGCAAAGAGGTTCGCCTCCTTTTCGGCGTGCGAGGCCGGACCGTCTTCGCTACAGCTACCGTGCCTCATGAGCATGTGTCCGATTTCATGCGCCAGTGTAAAGCGGCGGCGACACCCTGGGTGGTTCTCGTTGAACACAATCGTGACGAATTCATCGTCCGCCTTTTTACACACGACCAGAAGTCCAGAGACCTTTTCGGTGAACTTCTGGCTGCCGACCACGTCTAGGTTTGTTTTGGACTGAAGATGCTCAATGACTTGGCGCAGGGACACGGGTGCGGTCGAGATGCGCGCATGCTTCAGAAGATTTTGAGCTGTGACTTCAGCAAACTTCTTCCGAGGCCCGAGATCGACCCCGCCCTCATCCATTCTTTGCATTCCCTTTTCGCTTAGCCATTTCAATAATCCGCTCGATCGCTTCCCGATCTTGTTTGGAAATATTCTTCTCCGCCCTAAGCGCAACTATGACGTCCATCTTTGTGTCTTTGCCCAGCAAAGAATCCACGTCGATCTTAAGGATGCTTGCGATGCGACCCAGATTCTCCGCCGTCACCCCGCGCTGGTCGTTTTCTATGAGGGAGATGGCGGTAGCGGTTTCGAAATCCAGCGCCTTCGCAAGGTCAAGCTGTGAATAACCTGCGGCCTCCCGTGCAGCCCGTATGCGCTGACCAATTGTTTTCGCCTTATTCTCATCGGTTTTCATACGTTTCATGTTGGCATGATAGCATCATCGTTTCGATTTGACAAGGGTATTTCGTATTGATATACTTCTATTGTCATAATGACAATATCCCCCGTAGGGGTCACCCACATGAACACCTACCTCGTGTCGTACGACCTTCGGAAGCCGGGAAAGGATTACGCCCCGCTGCACGCGTTCCTCAAAAAGTATTCGGCATACGCGAAGCCCCTTGAGTCGCTGTGGTTCGTGAAGAGCCCGCTGACCGCCGAGGGCGTCCGCAACGAGATCATGACCCAAATCGACTCCAACGACCGCCTCTTCGTCGTGAACGTCACCAAGGCGGGTGCGGCTTGGACCGGCGTGGACAACGCAAATTCTAACTGGATTAAGGCTAACATGTAACCCCTATGGCAAACCAGCACATAGTGCAGCGCGAGGAAGGTTGGGCGGTCCGGCGCGAGAAGGCCGGACGCGATACCGCCGTCCTCGACACCCAAGCGGAGGCAATCAAAGAGGCGAAGCGCATCGCGGACAACCAGGGCGGCGAGGTGCTCATCCACGGGCGTGACGGCAAGATCCGCAACAAGGATACGCACAGCAAGGTCGACCATCACCCACCTAAAGGCTAACCCCCATGAACATCGGCGAAGTTAAGAACAAGGCAGAGTGCCCCGCCTGCAAGGCTGCGGTCGAGTTCACCCTGGTGGAGATCGCTGCGGAATCGTCCGTGACATGTGGCGGCTGCGGGGCATCAATCAAGCTCACCGACAAGGACGGCGGCGCAAAGAAGCTCATCAAGGAGATGAACGATATCACCTCCCAATTCCCCAAGAAGATCACCCTCAAGTTCTAATCCATCACCGACCCAAACGACCGTATGATTTACGACTTCAAGGGTCCGTACACCTTCTCTGAAAAGGTCATATCGGACTGGGACAGCGACTCGATCGGCGTCTACTACTGCGGATACAAAAATGCGGATGGAAAGCTCGCTATCTGCTACATCGGCAGGGCAGTCGCCGAAGGCGGTATGCGCGGACGCCTCCTCGAGCACCTCGGTGAGGACAAGTGGTCCGATGTTACTCACTTTGGCTTCCATCGTTGCGACACCGCCACGGAGGCCAAGAACCACGAGATTGCCGAAATCGTTCTCTACAAACCCAAATACAACACGGTCGGCAAGTGAGTGTGGTGCCGCACCTCGCCGAGAAGTACACGAGGTAGCTCGCGGAATAAAAAACGTAACGCCCTCGAACATGCTGAGGGCGCGGTAGTGATCCATAATCGTGCTTTGCTTATCGGGCTAAAAACTTATCTACTTGTTCGATAAGCCGAGCCCATGTAACTAGGTGTGACCTTTGTTTATAACAAATAGATAGTTATGGGAAATTCCTATACAATTCCAATGTTAATCGCTATGCCAGAAGCAGTAGCTACAAAACGACGGATCCAGGGAGGGGTCGCTACGACCAACCTAGTCTTGTCAGCCCATGTAACGGGAAATGCCGATGTCTTCCCGACAGTTATTGATTTGCATGTGGCTCCGGGATCAAAGGTGGCTGACGTCACTTACGGAAAGGGTGTTTTTTGGAAAAAGGTTCCGCCGGGAAAGTACCAACTTTTCCCGAGCGATCTGAAAACCGGAATTGATTGCACAAAATTACCCTACGAAAACGAGAGTCTTGATTGCGTCGTTCTTGATCCCCCCTACATGGAGGGGCTATTCCGCGGATCAAAGAATCAGCTGGCCGGATCTGGTACCCACGCAGCCTTCCGCGAAAACTATTCCAACGGTCAAGCATCCTCAATTGATGGGCCGAAATGGCACGACGCTGTTCTCGACCTGTACTTCCGTGCTGGCATCGAGGCCAGGAGGGTTCTAAGAAATGGCGGTACGCTCATCGTCAAATGCCAAGATGAAGTGAGCGCAAACAGGCAGAGACTTACTCACGTTGAGATCATCAACGAGTACGTTGGGTATGGATACTACGCGAAAGATATTTTCGTAGTCGTACGGACGAACAGGCCGGTCATGAGCCGACTAAAGAAGCAGGTTCACGCTCGAAAAAACCATTCTTACTTCCTCGTGTTCGTGAAGGTCCCTGTCAACAAAAATCCGCGTCTTTATCGACCGCGAAGCAATTCGTCGAGCAACGGATAGGGATCGGTGGTAAAGGGAGGCTCAGGAGGCCAAGAGACGTTGACTGTAGTGGCCAGCAGGTGTTGCTGCTGCTCGGGGGTATACTTTTTGGATTTAGATCTCGGAAGGTCTTTGTTTTTTGCAAAAATGAACCTCCAACCCTCCCCGAACGAGAAGAGATTCACCGCCAAGATATCGAACTCGCCCACAAGCAGGCACGTGGTTTCGACAACTGACCCGTCAAACAGCTTGACTGGCCGCCGGTCGCTTGCGTCAACTTGGGCTTTTCCGCACATCACCTTGTCAACACAACGGATACTATTCGTTTGAAGCGACTTCACTTCGATGAAGAACTCTCTGCCACCGTAAGTAACGGAAATATCGCCTTTCTTAGTGCGGTCGTGATCATCATACTTTTTTACATTTGTCACTTCCTTACGGCCATCGAACCACGTCTTCTTGGCCTTGGTCTCGCCGAGATAACCAAGAAGCATCCCGCGCAGGCTGGGATTCGTGTCTATTACTTCGGTGAGATCATCCGCTGTGATCTCCCATCTCTGCAAGATGTCCTTCTTGGGGTCACTCAGATCGAGAGAGTATTACCACAAATTGACAGATGAGTCCAGTATAGCGCCCAACCATCTTCGGCGACTAGCCACACAGTAATTGAAAAAGCACCAACCGAAGATGGCGGCTTTCAGCAACTGGCTTGGGACTCCGATCTTTGGAACCGGCGCGCAACTTCCGCTGGGAAGCCGGATTTTGACGCAAGTCATCTCTTGGCAGGGGCGGTAGGAATCGAACCCACGCAAGGGGTTTTGGAGACCTTGCGCGAGTGATAAAAAAGTAGGCTCTCAGCATTTCTGCTGAGAGCCCGGTGCTGTCGCGTCGTCGAGGCGATCACCCCTTGACGCAGAGCACCTGCTTGAGCTCGGCCACGATCTCGACCAGGTCCGCCTGGTTGGCCATCACCCGCTCGATGTCCTTGTAGGCCGCGGGGATCTCGTCGAGGACCCCTTCGTCCTTGCGGCACTCCACGCCGGCGGTCTGCGCGGCGAGGTCCGCCGTCGTGTAGGCCTTCTTGGCCTTGTTGCGGCTCATCCGCCGACCGGCGCCATGCGAGGCGCTCTGGTAGGACTCGGCGTTGCCGCGGCCGCGCACGATGTAGCTCTTCGCGCCCATCGACCCGGGGATGATCCCGAGATCGCCGGCACCCGCGCGGATCGCGCCCTTGCGGGTGATGAAGAGCTGCTCGCCGAAGTGCGTCTCCTCGGCCACGTAGTTGTGGTGGCAGAGTACCGGTGCCTCGCAGGTCATGTGCGGAAAGGACCCGCGCAGCACCGCGAGGCAGCGCTCCAGCATCACGGTCCGGTTGATCCGCGCGTACTCCTGCGCCCAGTAGAGGTCGCGTCGGTACGCGGCCATCTGGGGCGTTCCGGCGAGGAACACCGCGAGGTCGCGGTCCGGAAGCTCGGCGTTGTGGGCCAGCTTCTTGGCCGCGGCGATGTGGAAGTCGGCGAGCTCCTTGCCGATGTAGCGGCTGCCCGAGTGCAGCATCACCCACACCCGGCCCTCCGTGTCGAGACACAGCTCGACGAAGTGATTACCGCCGCCGAGCGTTCCGAGCTGCTTCGCAGCGCGGCTGGCCAGCTGCCCGACCTTCGGCGACAGCTCGGCGAACCGCGCCATGAGCTCGGCGCCGGCGCGAGCCGTCTCTGCCGCGCATGCCGCGAACACCGGCTCCTCGTAGGTGGCGAAGCCCACGGGGATCGCCGCCTCGATCGCGAGCCGAATCTCGCGCAGCGACTCCGGCAGGTCGCCCGCGGTGAGGTTGGTCCTCACCGCGCCCATGCCGCAGCCGATGTCGACACCGACCGCGGCCGGCGACACGGCGTCGCGCATGGCCACGACGGAACCGACCGTCGCGCCCTTGCCGAAGTGGACGTCCGGCATGATGGCGACGTGGTGCACGCACCACGGCAACCGGGCGATGTTCTTCAGCTGCTCGAGCGCCTCGGCCTCGACGTCGGCGACGTCGGTCCAGAGCTTCACGGGTACCCGACCACCGACGATCTCACTGCGTGCCATAGCTGTTTTCTCCCTGTGGTGTTTGTTATGGAAAGAGAAGCGAATTGTTCAGGAACGACGCGACAGTAAATCACATTTTCTCTGGAAAGTCAAGCCTGTGCGCATGTACAAGAAAAGCGCGGCCGTCAGTACGACGGTCGCGCTTTTCTGGCAGGGGCGGTAGGAATCGAACCCACGCAAGGGGTTTTGGAGACCCCTGTACTACCATTATACGACGCCCCCAGGCGCGGAAGACGTTACGCGAAAATGTCCGACAGGGCAAGACTGCCACTATTTGAACGAGTCCGCGAACACCGGCGCGATCATGGTGTCGACCGGGACGTAATCGTCGGTCAGGACGAGCCCCTTCTTCTCCGTAACGAATCGGTCGAGCTCGTCGGCGGGAATCAGGTAGTGCATGCGCTCCCAAAGATCCGCGGCGTTCTCGCCGTCGATGCGCACGCCCGTGGGAGCGCTCCCCTTCCAGTCTCCCGGCAACTGCGCGTCGCTCGCCAGCACCACGAAGGTGTTGCGGCCTTTGTCCCGCCAGTTCTCGCCGAGCGGCAGCACCAGAACGGTGGCGAATTGCGCGCGCAGCGTTGCCACGGTCGAAGCCAGGAAGCGGCCGTGCCGCGCGTCGTCGATGATGTTCACGGCGTACCAGCCGTCGGACGCGAGATGTTCCTTCACGAGTCCGTGGAACTCGCGCGTCGTCAGGTGGTACGGCACCGAGTAGTCGTTGAAGGCGTCGCCGAACACGAAGTCGTAGCTCTCGTCGGCGGGCATGCGCATCAAGGCGATGCGCGCGTCGCGGTTGACGCTGACGATGTCCGTGTCGCGCGGCAGGCCGAACCGTTCATGGACGATCTCGGTCACGCCGGGGTCGATTTCGAGCACCGTGTTCGCCGATCCGGGGTACTGCGCGGCGACGTACCGCGGCATGGTGTATCCCCCGCCGCCGATATAGAGCGCGCGCGGCGCCGCTTTGCCGACCGCGGCCATCAGCACGGCGTACACTTTCTCGTATTCGTACCCGAGCTCGCTCGGGTCGGTCTTGGAGACGTAGCTGTGCACGAGGTGGTCCAGACGCAGGATGGAAAAATCCTCCTGCTCGGTGACGCGGATGCAGTAATACTGCGTCTCGGCCGTGCACTGCGCCGGCAGGAACAGCGTCGAGATGAACAGCAACCCGGCGGCAGCGGATTTCTTGCCCGGTCGCAACCCCTGCGCGTGAACGAAGGCCGCGAGGAGCAAAAGCACCACCGCGGACAGACGCACGATGGTGGCCGTGCCGATGAGGTCGATCAGGACGAAGCCGGTCGTGAACGTGCCGAGGATGCTCCCCAGCGTGCCGAGCGCCGAGATGCGGCCGACCGTGCGCCCGGTCCGCGACAGGTCGGTCAGGTCGAACTTCACGACGAGCGGCGAGACGGCCCCGAGCAGGATGCTCGCCGGCAGGAAGGTGAAGATGGAAAACACCAAGGCTGCGACCATCAACGGCAGCGGCGTAAACGTCAGGGTGTTGCCGAGCACCGGCACGATGAACAGCACCAGGATGGTGGCGATACCGGCCGCGAAAAAAAGCACCGCCACATGCGCGCGCTTCAGCTCCGTGTCCGCCACTTTGCCGCCCAGCCAGGCGCCGATGCTGATGCCGGCCAGGATGACCCCGATGATGGCCGTCCAGGTGAAAATCGAGACGCCCAGGTACGGCGCCATGACCCGGCCGGCCACCAGCTCCAGCGTCATCAATACGAAACTCGCCAGGAAGACGATCGTCCCTCCGAAGCGCAAGGATTCCCTCCCCTGATCCATAGAAACGCAAAGTCCGCTTTAAAAAGCGGACTCGCCGTTACTTCGTTTCTTTGTGCACTTTGTGCGTCTTGCACCAGCGGCAGAACTTGGAAAGCTCGAGCCGGGCCTTGATGGTCTTCTTGTTCTTCTGGGAGTAGTAGCCAATCCGGTGGCATTGCGTGCACTCCATCTTGATCAGGTTGTCCTGGGACATACGGGGGAAATTGAAAGCCGGGAAGAATGTATCAAACCGGGCCGGGGCTGGCAAGGGTCAGGCGCTGTGCAGCTCGTCAAAGCCCTCAGCCATGCCCGGCGGTTCATAGACCGCGGCCATCCGGCGGATCAGGTCCGGGGTGATCGCGGACCGGATGCCGGTCGGCACGGAGGACGTGAGGCGTCGGATGCATTCCTCAGCATCGGTCGGAAGGACGACGGCCACCGTCCGCCAACCAGGCAGTTCCCGGATGAAACTCCGTGAAAGCGCTTGGAGATGCGTTCCGTCGACGATGACGACTGGCTTCTCCGTTGCGAGAATCATATCTCGGACGCGTTCAACGTAGATGCGCGTCAGCACGTCGTTGCGCGCGTTCTCCTCCCGAATGCTCGCCAGCCTCGAAATCGGCTGGCCAACGCTCTGCGCCTCCTCGGCGACCCGCGCCCGCGTCTGCGGATCATGGCGCAGGTCCTCCAAAAAACGATCGCGCTCGATCAGATACGCGTCGTTCTCGCGGACCAACTGCGCTGCGAGCGTCGTTTTGCCGGAGAACGGCAAGCCCACGAGAACGTATATCGTCCTAGTAACAGGCGCCGTATTCATCCGCGTAGACGACCACCCCGTCCTTCGACACCTGATCAACCATGCGCTGCCAGTCCGCAATCATCTCGTCGCGGTCGTCCGTGAGGAGAGCCGGATGCGTCTGTCCACGCTTTGCCCGGATGCTCACACGACGTACCGGCCATAAATCGGAACCCCACGGGCTCAGAATGACGATGTCAGCCGCCGCATATGTTTCCGGAATGTTGTAGAAATCGTTCGGATCAGTCGTCGGAGGGAAAATTGTCTTGGCACGGTAAGCGGTCGGACCGGGCTGTTGCGTCTCGCCGCGGGAAAGATAGGCGCAGCCCGCTTCTCGCGCATACGCGATCTTTTCGATCTGTTCGCAAGGGGCCCCCAACATCGAGGCAATCTTGCGATGCGTCTCGTCGTACGCGCCTGCCGGACAGAGCGCGGGATCCATCGTCCCGAGCATAGGCCCTTCCCACTCGCTGATCTCCAACGATCCCTTCGACCACTGGTACCCGCGAGGCGACCCGTACCAGGTCATCACGTAGTAGGCCTTCCCTACAGACCCATAACTCCAATCGAGGCGCACGTCCTTGACGGGATACGCGTCCCAGAGCGCGCGGGAGAAAAAAAGCTCCTGGTAAATGGAACTCGGGGGCAAGAAACCGACCTTCGCGCCGATGACGCGGCTGTGATCCTTCACATACTGATCCGATGTCGCGGCGACAAGCTGCCCTTTTTGAAAGTCGTCGTTCGGATTGCGACTTTCCCCGTCCGTTGCTGCTTTTTGGGAAACTTTTTCTTCTACCACGCGAATCCGTGCAGACAACCCACCGACCTCGCCTCCTGTCTGTCGAATACGGTCGGAAAGGTTGTTGAACTGCGATTGACTTATTCCCATGACGGATACGGTCTTCCTCCAGAAAATGCCGGCGCCCGCGACAGAGACCAGGAGGAGAAGTGCGACCGTGGCCACACCGAATACAGGCAGCATCCTGCGCAACCTGTGAAGTCCTTCACGTTCTCGCTGCAGGAACTTCTCCCACATTCTCATAGAGAGATGATACACCCGTTGTACGAAAAAACATCTGGAGCCTGAGGTCGGATTCTCACGCGTTCGCTCCGCTCGCTTTTGAAACCTTTCGGTTTCAAGGCTTCCTCCACGGGAACCTCACGGTTCCCGACCCCTCCCTGTTCGAATCCCTGCGCGTTGTGGAGCCTGAGGTCGGATTCGAACCGACGACCGCCTGTTTACAAAACAGGTGCTCTACCACTGAGCTACTCAGGCAAATGGCCTACGGACGGCTGCGCGGGCGGGAAAGGGTCCGCAGCTGCAGCAGCGTCAGGAACAACACACCCAGACCCCCCGTTACCAGCGCGGCTTCGACAAGATAGCCGGACAAGACGGCCGCGTCAAAGGCGGCATGGAGGGTCACCGCCACCGACAACCCGCCGAGGATCAGGAGCCAGCCGGAGGCCGTCCGGAACCGCGCCGCGCCCATGGTCAAGCCCGTGATGCCGGCGGTCAGCGTGTGGACGAAGGTGGTGAGCAGGAAACGGATGGTCGAGACGCGCGCCAGGGTGCCGCCAACGGCTTCGCCGGCATGCTGCGGCACCCAATAGGCGAAGAAGAAAAAGTTCTCGACGAAGGCGAAGCCGAGCGCCACGGCCACCATGTACATCACCCCGTCGATGACCTGCGTGAAGGAGCGCGTGCGCCAGGCCACGAGAAGCGCCGCGACGAGCATCGTCCCCTTCTCGATCAGCGCGATGAGTCCGATCTCGACCGGCCCGATTCTGCCGGCGGCGCGGATCGGCTCCTGCAGGAGCACGGAAACGCAGGCGGTCACCATGCCGGCCAGGAACAGGCGGAACAGCAGGATGCGCGGCTCCGGCTCGCGGCGGTCTTCCCACAAGTACAACGCCAGCCAAAACACGCTCGGCAAAAGCGCGAGCAGCAGGGAGAGCGCGATGTACGGGACGGACATGGACGCAGTATACCAAGAAACCGGACTTGCCCGCTCCCCGGCCGCATGGAAAGATGCCGCGCGGAGGAACGACATGACGAGCACGGATGTCCGTCTGGGAGGGCTCTTCTCCGGCGGCGCCTCGACGCTGCAGGCGATCTTCAAGGAATGCAATGCGACTGGCCGCCTCTGGCAGATGAGGCCGGGCTGCGCCATCGCGAGTACGTCCGAAGCCGGCGGCATCCCGGCGATCCGGCGTCTGGTGGGCGACGAGAACGTCGCGGTCATCGAGCGGCGGAACTTCGCGTCGCGCGAGGCGTTCGGGGAGGCCATCATCGCCTTCTGCCGGGCGCGGGGCGTCGACTGGCTCGGCCAGTACGGTTGGCTGCCGTGGACGCCCAAGAACGTCATCGAGGCGTTCGCGGGACGGATGATCAACCAGCATCCCGGACCGGTTCGTCCGGGACGGCCGGGCTTCGGTGGACGGTACATGCACGGCATCCACGTGCACGCGGCACGGCTGCTGTTCGTCCGGAAGACGAACCGCGACTGGTGGACCGAGGCCACCGCGCAGCGCGTCCACCCCGAGTACGACGAGGGCGAGGTCCTCCGGGTCGGCCGGGTGACGATCCAACCGGACGACACGCCGGAGACGCTGCAGCGGCGCGTGCTCCCGGTGGAGCACGAGACCCAGATCCGGACGCTCCAGGACGTCATGCTCGACCGCGTCAGGCCGGCGCGCGACCTGCCGGAGCTGATCCGCCCCGGCGAGGAGGCGCTCCTCGATGCGTGCAAGCGGGAGGCGATCGCCGCCTACGCCAAGAGGTGAACGCGCGTTCCCCTCTTCTTTTTTATGCAAACAAAAACCGCCGCCTTTCGGCGACGGTTTTTGGTGGGCAGAGAAGGATTCGAACCTTCGAAGGCGCAGGGTCACGTGAGATCAACAATCATGATACCGCTCTGCGCTGTTCCTTCAGCGGATCGAAAGTAAGAATTTCAATCCCACCCGAAACCGCGTCATCTACATTCAATCGTCCGCGCAGGTGTGCTTCCTCGTGTTGATACAGCCGTGCCTCTCTTCCATCAAACTTCTCTGATCTTTTCACGCCCTGTTCATCCATCCATTCCATGACAATCCAATCCGGTCTTTCTACATCCGCGGCAACCACGCCAGCGCTCAAACACAACTCCCTGTAGAGATTCGATGTTTCTGACTTTTCTACAATTTTAGGATTGATGAACAACTCAAATCGATCATCAACAAACGTAACGAACACTGATGTGCTCTCACCGATTTGTGGGGCCGCTAAACCGCGCCCCCAGCCAGTAACAGCTCGGTATTTTATGAGCACCGACTCCATTCTTTTGCCAATTTCTCTCCCCTCTTCCAGTGTCGACGGAGGGGTTGCCTGCCGTAATACAGGATCGCCCGCGTATCGAATTTCTGGCACCTTATCCAGAACGGTTCCAAAGATTTGAATTCTTTGTTTCAGATATTCATGCATAACTCACTTAAATAGTTAATCACTTCCGTGTGTGTATTCTCACCGAGGTCCTGGCTGGTCAATATAGTCGCAGCATACGAGTATTCGCGTTTCAAAACAATCTTGAACCACAACTCCATTGTTGGAGCCCGTTCAACTCGCCCGCATTCCAAAAAAAAGACGGGCACCAGTGTTCACTGATGCCCGCCGGACCTCACGAGCGACGAGTGCGACGCTTCCGAGGACGGTTGTCCTCTTCAGCCTGGTCGAACTCAACGTGGTCGTAGGCCCGCTTGGCGTCGAGAGGCGCAAGCTGCCGATTCGCAAGCGTAATGAGCTCACGTCGAGCATCTGGCACTCCCCAGAACGACTGCCGACCTGCCAGCCTGATGGAGAGCAGCTCCAGATCGAGGTCGCTCATCTCGACGGACTTCGGCTTCCTGGACGCCTTCGCCTGCTTCGATCCGCTCTTCTTCTGTCGTGCCATGGTGACCTCCGTGGTTGGGAGAAATGCCCTACCGACCACCGTGGACCCCGACGGATTCCGAGCTCTTCGGTTCCCTTCTAACGAACCGCCATCCGAAGCGAATCTGACTATTCGCGTCGCGTGGCGAATCGTGGAGAAATATCAACCATTGCCTTATATCAAAAAGTGACGGTTTTGTCAACCCTCCTGTTTCGAATCCTGAAACGAGAAAACGTCCCCTTTCGGGAACGTTTTCTGGTGGGCAGAGAAGGATTCGAACCTTCGAAGGCACAGGGCCAGCAGATTTACAGTCTGCCCCGTTTGACCGCTTCGGTATCTGCCCGTGGAGCCGACATCGGGGATCGAACCCGAGACCTCGTCCTTACCATGGACGCGCTCTACCATCTGAGCTATGTCGGCCTAACGCAGACTACGTCGTCGTCTCTTCTTTACTTCGTTTCCACCGCGGTCATCTCTCGGATGCGCGTTTCGAACTCGCCCAGTTTTTTGTTTTCGACGTTCGCTTCTTTGAGCCGCGCGAAGGTCTCGCGCGCCACGTCGCGGTTGCCGGCGGTGATGGCCGCCTCGAGCAGCATGTCCAGGTACTTGGGGTTCGCCGGTCTGAGCGTGACGGCCGCCTGATAGTGGACGAGCGCCGCAGCGTGTTCACCGCGCGCCGTTTCGAGCTCGCCCAGGTTGGCGAGCACGGAGGCGTCCTTCGGATCGAGCTTCAGCAGGAAACGGAACGTCTCCTCGGCTTCCTTCCACTGCTTCTCGCGCAGGTACAGGCGGCCGAGCTCTTCGTACGCTTTGACGAACTTGGGATTGATGGAAACGACCTGGATGTATTTTGCCTCGGCCTCGCTGGAACGGCCGGCGCGCGCCATCTCGCGGGCCTGGTCCATGAGCTCGCGGATCTGGCGGTCGCCGACTTTTTCGCCGGAGCCCGCGGTCATGCCGATGCGGCGGTAGCGCTGCTCCAGGTCCGCCGCGCGGGCGGCGAGATCCCTGACCGCGCCGCGCATGGCGACGGCGGTCGGAGTCACTGCGGACTTGGCGCGGACGAGCCAGTTCTTGGAGAGCCGCTCGGCGCGTCCGGCGATGATCCCCTTCTTGACGCTGGCGTCGCGTTCGCGGGCGATCGTGGCCACGTCAATCAGCACGAGTTCCGGGAATTTCCGGACCACGAGGACGGCCAGCGCGATGAGCGCGAGCCCGATGACGGCGCCGGGAATCGCAAACCACAGCATAGGCACCCGGGACTATAGCACCGGTTCCGGGGCCGATCAACCCCGGCCGGCGCCCTTGGCGTCGGCGGCCCGGGCGGCCTCGACGATGGCCGTGAATTCCGGCGCGGAGAGCGAGGCGCCGCCCACCAGCACGCCGTCGATGACGGGGCGAGCCAGGAATGCGCCGACGTTGTTCTTATCCACGCTGCCGCCGTAAATCACCCGGCAGCGGCGGTCGGCCGTCTCCGGCGAGAAGCTGTCGCGCAGCGTTTCGCGGATGATGTAGTGGGAACGGGCGGCGTCTTCCGGATCCACGGCCGTGCCGCTGCCGATCACCCAAACCGGCTCGTAGGCCACGACCAATTCACCGCGGGCCGGCAGGTCCAGACCTTCAAGCGCCGCGCGCACCTGGCGCTCCACCACGACGTCGCGCAACCCCTTGTCCCGTTCGTCGCGCGTTTCGCCGACGCACAACACCGGGATCATCTTGTTCTTGAAGGCGCGCTGGACCTTGGCTCGGATCAACGCGTCGTCTTCATGCACGTGGCTGCGCCGTTCCGAGTGGCCGATGATGACGAGCTTCACGCCGAGATCAGCGAGCTCACGACCGGAGACTTCGCCGGTGTAGGCGCCCTTCTCCTCATGACAAAGGTCCTGCGCGCCGAGCACGACCGGCGAACCGCCAAGCGCGTCCTTCACGGGGGAGAGCGCGGCATAGCTCGGACAGACGGCGACGCGCACGTCGGGCAGGCGCTTGGGGAGCGCCGCGGCGACGTCCTTGGCCAGCTGCGTCGCTTCGGCGATCGTCAGCTGCATCTTCCAGTTGCCGATGATGGTGCGCATAGCCTCAAACGTGCAAAAGTTTCTGGAAACGCACGCCGTCCTCGAACGGACCGATCACCGCGAGCCGCAGACGCTCGACGCGGAAGATGTCGCGCGCCGCGGCCTGCACGTCCTTGGCGGTGACGGCCATGATCTTGGCGATCTTGTCCTCGGGCGATTCCATCTTCTTCTGGAACAGTTCCTGGCGGCCGTAAAAATCGGCGACCTCGTTGGACTCCTCGAGTCCGAGCGTGATTTTTCCTTTGATGTATTCCTTGGCGCGGCGCAGCTCCTCGGCGCCGATGGCCACGTCCTTGGTCTTCTTAAGCTCGGACAGGATCAGCTTGATCGCCTCGTCCACCTTCTCCTTGCGCAAACCGCCGTGCACCGCGAATGCCCCGGTGTCCTGATACGGGCTGACTCCGGCACGGACCATGTAGGCCAAGCCGCGGCGCTCGCGCACCTGCGTGAACAGGCGCGAGGACATGTTGCCGCCGAGGATGGTGGCCAGCACGCTCTGCGCCGGCAGGCGCTTGTCGCCGTAGCCGTAGCCCGGGAAACCCAGCATGCACTGCACCTGTTCCGTCTCTTTATAGTAGGAAACCGCCTTCGGTCCTTTGAGCATGGACGCGGCGCGGAACGGCACGAACGGTTTCGGTTTCGCGCCGGCCTGTTCCTTGGTGGCATCGAAGTAGCGGTCGACGAGGTCGCGGGTGTTCTCCGGGAGTTTGCCGGCCAGCGCGATCACGAGCCCGCTCGGGCGGTAGTGCTTCTTGCGGTAGGCGGCGACGTCGGCGAGCTTCATCTTCTCGATGTCCTCGCGCGCGCCGGAGATGCGCCAACCGAGCGTGTTGCCGCGGAACAGCTCCTGCTCGAACAGCTCGTCCACGAACATCATCGGGTTGTCCTCGTACATGTGGATTTCCTCGATGATCACCGTGCGCTCGCGCTCGAACTCCTTGGGATCGAAGATCGAGTGGTAGAGCATGTCGGACAACATGTCCAACAGCAGCTCGGCATGCTCGGCGCCCGCCTTGATGTAGTAACCGGTGTGGTCCTTGCCGGTGAAAGCGTTGTACTCGGCGCCGATGGCGTCGAGGGCGCGGCTGATGATCTGGGTGTTCGGCCGGCGCTTCGTCCCCTTGAACATCATGTGCTCCAGGAAGTGGGAACCGCCGTTCATGACGCGCGACTCGTGCCGCGAGCCGACCGGAAGCAGGACCTGCACGGTGAAGGCCTTGGTTTCCTGCATCGGCACGAGCACCACACGCGAGCCGTTCTTCAGGGTATATGCGGTGGTCATGCGAAGCGTTCAGCGAGGTAAGCCGGCAGGTCGGCGATGGCGATGCGTTCCTGCGTCATGGCATCGCGGTCGCGGACCGTCACTTTCTTGTCTTCGAGCGAGTCGAAGTCGACGGTCACGCAGTAGGGCGTGCCGATTTCATCCTGCTGGCGGTAGCGCTTGCCGATCGACTGCGAGGTGTTGTGGTCCACGCGGAACATTCTCGCCAACTCTTTCGCCAGCGGCAGGGAGACGTTCGTCAGTTCCTCTTTCTTCGACAACGGAAGAACGGCGACCTTCACCGGCGCCAGATGCTTCGGCAAGCGGAGAACGACGCGCGTCTCGCCGTCGACCGTTTCTTCGTCGTAGGTGGACAGCAGCACCGCCAGGAACGTCCGGTCCACCCCGAGCGACGGCTCAATGACGTGCGGAATGAACTTTTCCTTCGTATCCGGATCGGTGTAGAACAAATCCTTTCCGGACGCCGCCGCGTGGCTCTTGAGGTCGAAGTCCGTGCGGTACGCCAATCCGTACAGCTCCTTGCGGCCGAACGGGTAGTCGAACTCGATGTCCACGGTGCGCTTGGAGTAGTGGGCAAGTTCGTCCTTCGGCACGTCAAGGTCGTGGAGCCGTTTGGCATCGATCCCGACCTCGGCGCACCAGGCGTGCATCTCGCTCAGCCAGTGTTCGAACGTCGTCTGCCATGCCGCGTCCGACTTCGGCGGCGCGATGAAGTACTCGATTTCCATCTGCTCGAACTCACGCGTCCGGAAGATGAAGTTGCCGGGCGTAATCTCGTTGCGGAAGGCTTTGCCGATCTGGGCGATGCCGAAGGGCAACCGCAACCGTTCAGTACGGGCCACGTTGGCGAAATTCACGAAGATGGCCTGCGCCGTCTCGGGCCGGAAATACGCGACGTTCGATCCGTCGTCCTTCGGCCCGATGAAGGTCTTCATCATCAGGTTGAAGGCGGCCGCTTCGGTGAACGTCCCTTTGCGGCCGCAGTGCGGACACGGCTTGGCGAGGTCGATCTGGTCGGCGCGGAAACGCTCGTGGCATTCCTTGCACTCCACGAGCGGATCGGTGAACGTCGCCAAATGCCCGCTGGCCTCCCAGACCTTGGGGTTCATCACGAGCGCCGCGTCGATCCCGACCATGTCCAGCCGAGACGTCACGAAACGCTTCCACCATGCCGCCTTGATGTTGTTCTTCAACTCGACGCCCAGCGGCCCGTAGTCCCAGGAATTCGCCATGCCCCCGTAGATTTCCGAACCGGGATACACGAAGCCGCGCTGCTTGGCGAACGCGACCAGTTTGTCCATCGTCAGCTCAGCCATGATCAGATGGTCATGATGTCTTTCTCTTTTTCCTCCTCGATCTTCTCCAACTGCTCCATGTAGCTCTTTACGAGCTTCTCCAATTCGTCCTGGGCGCGGAAGCGGCCGTCCTCGGACATCTTGCCGTCGCGTTCGGCTTCGATGATCTCGTTGCGCAGCTCTTCGCGCAGGCCGCGCAAGCTGACTTTGGCTTCCTCTGCCTTGTGGCCGACGACTTTGACCAGGTCCTTGCGGTTCTCTTCCGTCATCTTCGGCAGCGAGATGCGGATGCGCTTGCCGTCGACCGTCGGATTCAGCCCGATGTTCGCGGCGATGATCCCCTTCTCGATGTCTTTGACGACGCTGGCGTCCCACGGCTCGATCATCAGCGTGGCGGCATCCGGCACGCTCACGGAAGCCAGGGACTTGATGTCCATCATGCTGCCGTACGTTTCCACTTTCACCGTGTCGAGCACGGCAGGATTGGCGCGGCCGGTGCGCAGCGCGCCGAGTTCCTTCTTGAGATGCGCGACGACGTTGTCGAAGCGCGGTTTATGGTCGGACAGGTTCATAATCAGGTTCATCCAGTGTAGGGGCGACCCTATGCGGTCGCCCAGACAGGGCAGACGCATTGGTCTGCCCCTACGCCATGCATTACTGTTTCGGCTTCGTCATGCCCATGTAGACCGCGCCGCCCGTTTCCAGATCGACGGCGAAGACCGTGGCCAGGCGCGGCGCCGGCGAGCGGCGCGTCACCCAGGTCTGACCGCCGTCGCCCGAGGCGTAGAGCGTGGTACCTGCGGCATAGTAAATTTCCTGGCCGTTCTTGGGGTTCACGGCGAGCCCCGTGATGGCCGCCGTTTCCGGCGGCGTGACGATGTTGAGCCGCGTCCAGGTGTCGCCGCCATTCACGGTCTTGAGCAGGCCGTAGCGCGAGGCGTGGATGAGCGTGCCCGGCACGGTGCGGTCTTCGACCACGTCCGTCATGGCGCGGGCGCCGGAGAACTCGTCCATGGTGCGGGTCAGGTCCGTCCACGTCGTGCCTGCGTCGTTGGTCCGCCAGAAGCCGCGGTCCTTCAACCCGACCCACAGCACGCGGCTGTCGGCGGAACTCATGACGAGCTTGACGATGCCGCCGTCGAAACGCTTGACCGCGCCCCAGGCGCCGCCGCCGTCGGTGGAGCGCAGCAGGTCGCCCTCCGAAGTGGAGATGTAGATGCGGCGCGGATCATAGAAGTCCACGGCGACCGAGGTGATGGCCGCGGCCGGGCGGGCGTCGACGTAAGAAATCTCGTAGGTCAGCGTGCAGTCGGTGGAGCGCAGCAGCTTGTTGCCGATAGCCACGAAGCTGGTGCACTTGTCTCCCGGATGCAGCGCCAGCGACGCGACTTTGCCTTCCTTGAGCTGCGCCGGTTGCTGCCAGGTCTCGCCGCGGTCCGTGGAAAAGACCACCCCGGCGTTGTCCGTACCGAGCATCAGCATCTGCGGATAGCCCGCGTTCTGCGCGATGTGCGTGACGTTCGCCGCCGTGATGCTGCCCACGCCCTTGTTGGTCGGCAGCGCGACCTTGCGCTCCCAGGTGGCGCCCTTGTCGCCGGAGCGGAAGAAGCTGCCGTCCGTCGTCTGCTGAGTACTGCCGGAGCCGCCCACGGTGATGCAGCCGCCGCCCGCAAGCAGCAGCCCCGCGGAAATGAGTCCGACCCGGACGATGGGAGAAAGGCGCGTCATAGCACGAACGCAATATGGTCTAAGACAAGTTTCGGATTGATGTTGGCGTCGAGGTCGGCGGCGGCGCGGTCGGTGTCTTCCAAGAGCGCGGCGATGGCGCCCGGCCCGCGGCGCGCAGCGTAGCGGCCGATGGCGCCGGAGAAGTCCGGCAGCCGCACCCGTCCCGGTTCGCCGAGCGAGAGACTGAGCGCGTCGGCGAGCGCAGTGCCGATGGCGGCGAGCACGCCTTTGGCGGCTTGGGCCTGGTCCACGGCGCCGGCGCGTTCCGGCAGCGCCTTTTGGAACGCGGCCAACCGTTCGTGGAGCGGCGCGTCGAGCGCGGCCACGGCCTGCGCGTAGCGGGCGTCGTCTTCTTCGCGGGTCTCGACGTCGACGGAAAGGCTGAGCGCGATGCCGGGACGTCCGGCCGCGCGGCCGGCCAGCGCATCGGCGTCCGGTCGGGCGATGCCGCGGTCCAGAAGCGCCTGGCGGATGTCTTGGCGCGGCGCCAGGCCAAAGCGGATCAGCTGCAAACGGGAGAGGACCGTGTCCGGAATCCCGACGCGGGCGTCGGCCACGAGCACCAGCAACGTTTTCGGCGTCGGCTCCTCCAGCGTTTTGAGGAGGGCGTTCGCGGCGCCGGGCGAAAGGTATTCCGCGCCGTCCACGACCGCCACCTTCCAGCCGGACAGAAACGACCCCATCTGGAGCCGTTCGCGCAGCGCGCGGACCTGCTCGATGGAAATGTTCTTGTGCAGCTTCTCGGTTTTTTCGTCGCGCTCGCGGGCGATCAGCGTGAAGTCGGGATAAGCATGGAAGGCGGCGAGTCCGTCTGCCGGCGCCCAGGTGCGACCCAGGAGCGCCGCCAGAAAGAATCCCAGCGCCGTCCGCTTCCCGACCCCGGCCGGGCCCAAAAAGAGCAGCCCGTGCGCGACGGTTCCCCGCTCCAGCGTCCGGTCCAAAAAGGCGGCCGCCCGGCGGTTGCCGATGAGCCCTGATTCCACTGCTTTTCGGCTCATAGCGCTGATTATCCTATCACGCAGCTCCCCGCCTGACAAAACCGCCAATTCTCCTGAAATTCAGGTCTTTCAATTTGCATAACACAGCCAAAAAAATTACATCGACAACCTTGACAAAACCGTGCTTTTGTGATATCTTGTCCGGTTCTCTTAATGGCAAGCCGTATCTGGCCGGCCCTTAAGGACCCCGAATCCGCCCTGGGTCAATGGCGGCAGGTCTTGAACAATCCGAGGCAGAAAATGGCGCAGACCCTGTATTTCGGACCCGGGATGATCCACCCTGGCGCGCTCGCACTGTACCAGTGGCGCTTGGCGGAGATCATCTGTCACTGTGACCGCATGGACGACGGCGAGGAGGCGGGAGAGTCCGCCGACCGCGACGCGGTCCCGGTCGTGGGTCCGCGGGGCGGCGTGCGCCGCTACTCGACCGTCATGTTCCGCGACGACGTCTGCGAGGACGTCGACATGGAGGACGCGATCATCGCGCGTCTCGACGGCCCCGGCGACGGGGACGACGAGCGCGACGACGAGGGCCGCGGCGAACGCGACGAGGAGGAGGACGACCTCGACGCGGATCCGCCGATGTTCGTCGGCGGCGTGACGCTCGAACGCTACATCAACGAGCAGCAGGGCCTCGTCTACGAGGACGAGAGCGACGAGGAGCCGTTGCAGCCGATGACCGAGCGCGAGCAGGAGCTCTTCGACATCGTGTCGGCGCTGATGGGCGTCGAGACGGCCGAGGTGGCGCGCGCCGAGGACAGACTCCTCGAGCTGTGCGTCGTCCTCGACCAGATGACGGCCCCGACACCGGAGTCCCAGACCGCCGAGGGGATCACGGCGCATGTGGTCATCCCGATCGACCGCGTCTACGAGATCGACTCGGACGTCCTGCCGCCGGTTAGGCCCGGCCGAGATCGCCGTCGCGACGAGGTACAACGCCGGATGCGCGAGGCGGAACTGATCGCTGCGATCGACGAACGGCTCGAGGCGGACGGCATTCCTGCGGAGTACGTCCACGTCTCGCGCAAGCGTGACGCGGAGGATCCGGAGGAGCGCGAGCGTCGCCGCCGCTACGCGAACTGACGGCAAGTCCCCTACCTTCGCGGGTGTGCGGGCCGGCCGGTGAAACGATGAAGCCCGGGTTCGCCCAGGCAACATCTGCTCACCGGCCGTTCTTCTTTTTTACTGCAACCCGACGGCTTCGCGCACCGTCTTCATCATCTTCTGCGCTTCGGCACGTGCGCACTCACCGCCGTCGGCCAGCACCTTGTCGAGCTTTTTGGGATCGGCGATCAAATCATCGTAGCGGGCACGGATGTCGGAAAGCTGCGCGTTGATTTCGTCTGCCAGCAGTTCTTTCAACTCTTTGTAGCCCAATCCCCCGTTGTCGTAGGCGGCGTCCACCTTTTTCATGGCCGCGGCGGACGAAAAGACTTTATGCAGGGCGTAGAGCGTGTCTTTCTTGTCTTTCGGTTCCGCGGGCGCCCGCGAATCCGTGGTGATGCGCATGACGCGCTTTTTTGTTTCCTCGGCCGAGGCGAAGAGCGGGATGACGTTGCCGTAGCTCTTGGACATCTTCTGCCCGTCGATGCCGGGCACGGTCTCCGTCCCCTTCTCGATCAGCGGCTCGGGCAGCGTGAACACTTCCGCGCCGAACTCGGTGTGGAACCGTTTGGCGATTTCGCGGGCGATCTCCACGTGCTGGACCTGGTCTTTGCCGACGGGCACCACGACCGCGCGGTACATCAAGATGTCCGCGGCCATGAGCACCGGGTAATCGAAAATGCCGACGTTGATTTCCTTCTTCTTCGCGGCGGCGTCCTTGAAGGCGTGGGCGCGCTGCAAGGTCGGCATCGGGGTCACGCAATTCAAAATCCAAGCCAGCTCGGCATGTTCCGGCACGTCGCTCTGGCGGAACAACACGGTCTTCTTAGGATCAAGGCCGACGGCGAGGTACGCGGCGGCGAGCTCGCGCGTCTGCTTTTTGAGGAGCGCGGCGTCGCGCACCGTGGTCAGCGCGTGGTAGTCGGCCAGAAAGACGAACGACTCGTACTGTCCGGCCAGCGTCACGAAACGGCGCATCGCCCCGACATAGTTGCCGAGGTGCACCTCTCCTGTGGGTTTGACGCCGGAAACAAGTCTCTTCATACAAGTTTGTCATCCTGAGCGGCAGCGAAGGATCCTACTTGGATATTCCCGAACGATTTCCCGAGTACGATCCTCGCAGGATTCTTCGGTCGCTGCGCTCCTCAGAATGACACATCTTTGCTTTTCACAAAAGCTCCTTCAACACAGCAATCGTCTTTTGCGCGGCCGCGCTCCAGGTGAACGCGGCGGCATGTGCGCGGCGCTGTTCTGCTACGGCAGGATCCGTTTCCGTAAGCGCGCGGCGAATGCCGTCGGCGATGCTCTCGGACGAGCTCGGATCAACAAGGTGCGCCAGCCCGCCGGCGACTTCCTCAGTGGCGCTGCCTTTGGATGTCACGACCGGGACGCCGTACGAAAAGGCCTCGAGGATGGGCAGGCCGAACCCTTCGGCGAGCGACGGAAAGAGCAGGAGCGACGCGCCTTGGAGCAGCGCGAAGGTCTCGCGGTCCGGCAAGGGCCCGAGCTCCATGGCCCACGGCTGCCCGGCGAACGACGGACGCATGCGGTCGTAGCCGGCGCCGGGACGGCCGATCAGCGCGAGCTGCAGGTCGGGATGCTCTTTGCGCACCAAAGCCAGGGCCTGCACGGCACGCGCCACGTTCTTCTTGGCTTCGACGCGGCCGAGCATCAGCGCATACGGCTGGCGCAGGCCGAGCTTGGCGCGGACCATGGCGCACTCCCCGTCCGCGAGCGGCGCAGGCACGGACACGCCGTGCGGCACAATGCGGATGCGCTCGGCGAGGCCCTTCGCGGGAAACGTCCTGAGCAGATCGTCTTTGACCGCCGCGCTCGGCACAATGATGCGGTCGGCGGTGCGCGCGGCAAGCCAGGTGGTGACCATCAGGTAGAAACGGCCATGCGGCGTGTACCCCTCCGGATGCGCCACGAATGCCACGTCATGGACGACGGTCGCGGCAGGACGGGAGTGCAGCGCCGGAAGCACGTGCCCGGGCACGAACAGCAGGTCCGGCCGGCGGCGGAACGTCTCCCACGCCAGGCGCGTCTGCGTCCAGAGCACGCGCGGTGGCCAGCGCAAATGGCGCGTGTCGGCGTGAGCATCGACAAACACCGCCACGTCCTTGCGCACGGGCTGGTCCAGATACAGCCGGACATGCCAATCCTCCGGGCGCTGCCGGAGGATCTCACCGATGATCTCAAAACAATAACGCTCGACGCCGGTCTTCAGCGCACGGTTGGCGCGGGAGGCGTCGATGCCGATGATCTTCATACCTCCTAGTAGCGACGGTTGCCTGCTCCCAAAATGCTGCGCTTGTACGCATCCAAGTTTTCCAGAACGATGCCCACGCCTTTGACGACCGCGAACATCGGCTCGTCGGCCACGAAGGCCGGCACGCCCGTGGCCTGCGCCAGCAGCTCGGCCAGGTTGCGCAGCTGCGAGGAACCGCCGGACAGGATCATGCCCTTGTCCATGACGTCGGCCGAAAGTTCCGGCGGCGTCTGATGGAGCACGTCCTTCACGGTCTGGATGATGCCTTCAAGCTCGTTCTGAATGGCGTCGGTCACGTCGTCCGACGTCACGGTGATGATGCGCGGCAGGCCCGTGACCATGTCGCGGCCCTTCACTTCCATCTCGAGTTTCTCGGTCAGGTACATGGCCGAGCCGATCTTGATCTTGATGTCCTCGGAGGTGCGCTCGCCGACGGCCAGGCCGTACTTGCGCCGCACGTGTTCCATGATGGCCATGTCGAACTTGTTGCCGCCGATGCGCACCGAGGACGAGGCCACGATGCCGCCCAGCGAAATGACGGCGCACTCGATGGTGCCGCCGCCGATCTCCACGATCATGTGCCCGGACGCGGCGCCGATCGGAATGCCGGAGCCGATCGCGGCCACCACCGGCTCCTTGATGATGTACGCGGCGCGCGCGCCGGCGGCGAGCGTGGCGTCGATCACGGCGCGGCGTTCCGTCGAGGTGATGCCGCCCGGCACGGCGACCATGACTTCCGGTTTGAAAAAGCGGATGCCGCCGAGCGCCTTGTTGATGAAATAGCGGAGCATGGCCTCGGTCGTCCGGTAGTCGGCGATCACGCCGTCCTTGAGCGGGCGGTGCGCGACGATCGACTCCGGGGTGCGGCCGAGCATTTCCTTGGCTTCCTTGCCGACGGCCAGGACTTTCTTGTCGGCCTGGGATACGGCAACCACCGACGGCTCATTGATGATGATGCCGCGTTTCGGTACGAATACTTCGACATTGGTCGTGCCAAGGTCGATGCCGATTTTCTTGATAAACATGGAATGCTGTCTTGAGGCCGCGAAAAACTCCGGACGCAAGGCGCGGGACAGCGAGGGAGGAGCCGTACTTCATACGTACGGTGACGACCGAGCAGGGCCCCGCAACGCCGCGGCCGGAGGAATTTCCGGCCTCAGCGGGTGCTGACGACGAACCCACGGTCTACCCGCAGGTTCGTCTGGAGACGGTACCGTGCATCCCCGAACTCGGCAACCTCCTCCCCCGGCTCGGCCGAGGTGACCCGGCGCGGCAGGTCGATGGTCAACGACAAGGGAAAAGACTGCGTCCCGAGCTGTTTTTGGACGACCAGCGAATAACTGCCGTCCGAGATCTGCCGGGAGACGTTGGCCGGCAGCGCATAGGTGAAGGTCAGGGTGCGCTCATCGCCCGGTTCGATCGCGGTGAAGGCGCCGAACCAGGTCTTCCCCTCTTCGACGCCGGCATCCGGCACGCCCGGCGCGAGCGAAGGATTTTTGGTGCGGTCGTTCTTCAGCGAACCGTCGACGCGGATGAGTTTGCTGCCCTGCGGCACGTAGATGCGCGCGTAGGTGCGGTAGCGCGTGGTGCGGAAGGTGAACGTGCCGTTGTTCTTGTAGCGCATGCTGGCCGTGGCGATGATCTGGCCGTCCGGCGCGACGCGCAGCGCGTAGCCGAGCGAGCGTTCCATCACGACGTCCGTTTTGAGCGCGCCGAGGTTGGCGTCGACCCAGCGCAGGTAGTCGCCGTCGGCCGCGACCATGCGGCCCGCCCAATGGTGCTGCTCGAAGGCGCCCTGCAGCACCGGGTCTTTCTCGTACAACAGGATGCGCTTCTCGGTGAGGTGCTTCTGGACCGCGGCCAAACCTTCCGGCCAGCGCTCCGCAGGCAAAGCAAACATCTTCTGGAATACCTGGGACACCAGCTTGCCCAGGATTTGTTTGCGTTGCGACTCGGGGAGGCCCTGGGTCAGGAAGGCCTGGTGGACCTGGTACTGCAGCTCGTCGAGCAGGTTGTCGGCCGTAAAGGTCACGCCGTCGACGGTCACGGGCCCGACCATGCGCAACAGGTCGGCCGCCACTTCCGGCGTGATGGCGATGATGCCGTCGACCGCGGGAAGATCGGGCCGGGCCAGGGCGCGCTCGCGGTCGTAGAGCGCGATGACCTGCTCGGAGGAGCGACGGAAGTCCGGCGACCAGTTGGCGTCGCGCATCCCCCACTCCTTGATGTTGATGTAGTCGGCGAAGGGTTTGGGCGCCGGCAGCCCGACGCGGCCGAAGGTCGGCGCGTCGAGCGCGTAAACGTCCTCGCTGGAGAAACGCGTCACCTCCCCGTTCGACGTGGCGATGATGCCGAACGAACCGATGAATCCGCCGCCGGGGCGCAGCTCGGTGTTGTTGAGCATCAGGAACATGTACGTCTTCGGCGTCGGGTAGCCGGCCATCGCGGGCAGGATTTCGGCCAGCGGCGCGATCGGCAGCAAGGCGTCGCGCAGTTGCGCCACGCGCGCTTTGAGCGGCAGGATCTGTTCGGCCAACGGACCGGCCAGGCCGTCCGAGGGAATGCTGTCGATTTCCTGGAGCGCGGCGCGCACCCGGCGGTCGATGTCGTTGATCTTGGGCGCGGCGGCGGCGAGCTTGGCCAGCATGGCCCGCTTCTCTTCCGGCGTCAGCGAGGCCAGCGTGGCCGCGGACGGCACCTCGACGATCGTTCCTTCCGCCGCGCTTTCGAGCGCCAGCAAATCATGCAAAATCTTGAAAGCGTCGTTGACGGCGCCGGTCGAAACGGTCGCCGCGGTCAGCAGATGGTCGACGGCTTTGACCTGCGTGCCGAGCGACGGGATCGGCAGGAACACCAGGAACGGCCCGGCGAACATCCGCGCCCGGTTGAAGTGTCCTTCAGCGGCCGTCATCTGGCGCTGGAAGCCCGCGGTATCCGAGGCGGCCAAGGCGTCCTGGGCCTTACTGAGCGCAGCGCGTCCGGCCAGCGCCGAGGCCGCGGCGATCCCGCCCGCCCCGGCAAACACGACGATGACGATCACGATGAGCGCCAGCAGCCCGCGCACCCAGCGGCGGCTCGCCTTGGGCAGGCGCACCACGCGGCGTGCCGGCGGACCGGCGTCTTCAACGAAAACAGGCCCCCGCGGAAGCGGCGGTTCGGCGGCTTTCTTTTGGACGCTCCGCAGGTAATCGTGGGGCATTGTCCTCCGTTGTCATCCTGAACGGCAGTGAAGGATCATGTCAGCCCGTGCAAGAAACGCTGCAGGGGCCGGAAGGATTCTTCGCTTCGCTCAGAATGACAATGTTACAACCGAATTGGTTCTCCCGTTCTCGGATTCGGCTTGCGCCAATACTTCCGGAAGTATTGTACCGCGCTTCGGATATGAATGCGCGTCACGGGGTTGGTGATGACGGCAAAGACGTCCCCTTCCGCGCTCTGCCGCTGGTGCAGGTGGATGAGCGAAACGTGCGGCAGGTAGACGACTTTCCAGCCCTTTTCCCAGAACCGGCGGCACCAATCCACGTCGTCGAAGTAGAGGAAGAACCGCTCGTCGAGGAGTCCCACTTCGGCCACGGCCTCACGTCGCGCCACGAAGGCGCCGCCGAGCAACCAATCGACTTCGGTCGGACCGGTGGGCTGGGCGTCCTTCATCAGGAAGCGGTCGATTTTGCGGCTGCCCCAGGCGGTGCGGCCGAGCGGCGTGCGCCGCAGCACCGGCACGTCCATGGTATGGAAACGGTAGTGCGAATCCTGCGCCGATCCGTCGCCGCTGAGCAGCTTCGGTCCGACCATGCCGACCTCCGGATGCGCGTCGAGATGTTGGACGAGCTGTTCGAGGACGCCGTCCTTCACGAAGATGTCCGGATTCATGATCATGACGTACCGCCCCTTGGCCGCGGCCAGTCCAAGATTATTCCCGCCGGCGTAGCCACGGTTCGTCGACGACTCAATCAGCACATGCTCCGGGAACTCGGCGTGCACCATCTCCCCCGTCCCATCGCCGCTGGCGTTGTCCACGACGATCACTTCGTAGCGCAGCTGCGGGTTCGCAAAACGGATGCTCCGCAAACATTCGCGCAGCAGCCGTTTGGTTTTGAAATTGAGGACGATGATCGAGAGGTCCATCAATAGCTGATTAGAGCGTCCAATTTGTCATTGATATCCTTCAGCCGCTGCGAGTAGGTGTTAATACTCGTTTCGTGGCCCAAGGGAGTCCGAGCAGATATGGACAAAGAAAGGGTGTCGAGGATGTCCTTTCTCAGTTTCTTTGGAAGCAGCGCAAAACTGACACCCTCAACCAACTTATTGTAGAGAGGTAGTACGGCAAGCTTATAGAATCGCAGTTGGTCCTGGTCACGCTCGGTTGAGTCGAGCGAAACATCGAGAACTGCCCTTAATGTCGCCAGGACCCTCTCCTCCTCATAGGTCTTCAGTTGAGCTCTCACCTTGGCTGCATTATCAACCTTTTTGTCCCAACCAAAACGCTTGTAGCCCCAAATTCCACCTAGGATAATGGCTACGGCCTGAATCGAACTTCCGGTATATGAAATGGCGTCTTTGAGGCACACCGAGAAGAAACCAACCAGAAGCCAGATCGTGCAACCGTAGAGCAAGATAACCACGAGAACAATCATCGAGACGAATTTCCTATCCGTCATACCAGCCACTTCCTCACGCTCTGCGCTCCGCCGCGCGCATTGGCGGCGGCGCGGATGGCGGCGCGCTTTTTGAGCATCTTGCCGGTCAGGGAGAGCGTGGCGGGAATCGCTTTGAGCGAACCCGGCTCCGAGAACGTCAGGTAAACGAGCTTGGCGATCTCGTACGGGAAAAAGCGGTAGCCGTGCAGGAGCAGGCCGCCGAGCGTGTCGTTCTTGATGAGCATCATCCAGTGGTTGCGCGTCGACCAGTAGTTCACGAGCGACGACTTCTCGCGGCGTTCGCGCACGGCCGTGGCCAACGAGCGCTGCTCGCTGCCTTTGGCGGTGCGGTAATGGTAGGCCACGGCCTCCGGCACGTAGCGGCACGGGATGCCGAGGGTCTGCAGCCGCCAGGCCAAATCGACGTCCTCCTTGTAGTTCTGGAAATCCTCGTCGTACAGTTCGCCGTCGACCGCCGCGATGTCGAGCGCCGGCATGCGGTAGAGGGCCAGCGCGCCGGACACGCCGAACACGTCGCTCCCCGTTGCGTAGCGTTCCCCGTCTTCCAGCGCGGCGCCGCGTTCCACCACGGCGCGGCTCTTGCGGATCAGGAGGCCGGCCGAGTCGATGAGCGTCGTCTTTTTGGGTTCCTCCCGCTCGTCGGCGCGCGTCACGCTGATCACCTTGCGCAGCTTGCAGGCGAAGCTGCCCGCTTCCGGATGCGCGTCGGCCGCGGCCACGAGCTTCTCCAGGAAGTCCGGCTCGAGCAGGATGTCCGGATTCGTCACCAGCACGAGTTTGTCGTCGAGCGGTTCGCCCGCCTTCTGCCAGAGCGAGTGCGCAAAGGCCACGGCCTGGTTGTGGCCCGCGGCGAAACCGCGGTTGTTGGCGTTCCGGAGCGTGGCCCAGCCCGGGTGGTTGTCACGGACGTGTTCGATGCTGCCGTCGGTCGAGGCGTTGTCCACGACGATCACCGAAAAGTCGCGGTAGGTTTGCGCGGCAATGCTCTCCAGGGCCTGCGGGAGATATCGCATGCTGTTCCAGGACACGATGTGGATGCTGACGCGTGCCATATCAAGATCAAACGGCTTCGGGAACGGCCGCGGGCATGGCGGCGCGCCGCTTGGCCGTGACGTTGAAGCCGAGCTTCTTGCCGGTCATGAGGCGCGTGATGGCGTCGACGGCCGGGATCGAGCCGAAGGCCACGAAGGTGATGGGCAGGAGCAGCCACTGGAAGACCATGGTCAACCAGCGGTGGCCGGGCACGTGGGCCGGACGCGGCGGCAGAAGGGCCAGGGACATGGCGGCGGACACCAAGACGCCGATGTTGGTGACGAGCATGATCTGCTCGATCGTGAACGGCGCGTTTTGGAAAAAGGCCAGGCCGCGGACCCCGCCCTCTGCGGCGATCCAAAACGGGAGCCGCCCGAGCGCGAACATCAGGATCGGCGCGGTGGCCCAGGAATACGAGCCTTCGAGCGCATTGAAGATGTACTTGGCCTTCACGCGCAGCGGCGTGGCCCGGTCGCGGCCCATGTTCCAGACCAGCCACGGAAAATGCTCCACGCCCCAGGCCCAGCGGCGGATTTGGCGATACAGGGCGCCGAGCGACTGCGCGTACGTTTCGCCGTTGACCATGTCCATGGAGACCGGCAAGTACAGCGGCACGATGCGGTAATCGCCCTTGTAGTGGGTGATGCACTGCAACGAGATGCGGCTGTCCTCGGAGACGATGTCCTTCTGCCAGTAGCCGACGTCCACGAGCGCGCGGAAACTCATGGAGTGGGAGGAGAACGTCAGCAACCGGTCCTGGCGCACCAGTTCGTTCATCAGCCAGAAGGTGGTGCCGAAGGCGGCCACGCGCACCGGCGCCTTGGCTTCCCAGATGTTGTTGTTGTACAGCGCGATCGGCTGGTAGGAAGCGCGCGTCGGATGGGGCGTCGTGAGGTACGTCTCCGCCAGATAGGCAAAGTACTGCGGGTGCGCCACGGTGTCGACGTCGAAGGCCGAGACGATGACCTTCTCGTACGGGATGCCGAGCTGGTCGATATGGGCGCGCACTTCGTGGCCGGCCCAGTTCAGGTTGGAACCCTTGCCAGGAATTTCGTCCGGCAGGTCCGCGGGGTGCAACGTCACGAGCAGCGAACGGAAGGTGCCGGCGAACTCGCGCTGCATCTTCTCGGCGACGGTCAGGAAGCGGTCGCCGTCGCGCTCTTCCCCGGCCAGGACCACGATCATGCGGTCCTTGGGATAGGCCATGGCAGCCAGCGAGCGCAGCGTGCCGCGGATCACGCCGATCTCCTCTTTATAGGTCGGCAAAAACACGACGTGGGTGATGTCGCGGAACTCCGGGCGGACCGAAACCTTGGCCAGCCAGTCGGTGCGGCCGGCCAAGCGGAAGCGGCTCCAGGCCAGGCACAGGTTGGTCACGAAACGCAGGACACGGAACAGCCACAGCAGGTCGTAGATCAGGATGTAGCCGAGCACCCAGAGCGGAAAAAAGACCGAGCCGACCAGCGCCAACGCGAAGGTCGCCCAGACGGCGATGCCGGGGATCATCTCCAAGACGCGCATGATGTGATGCTCTTTGATGGTCATGGCTGTACAAACGGCGTATTCAAGCAAGAAACAGGTGTCTTGTCAACGCCGCGTGCGGCGCTTCGGCATGGTGATGTTCGGCGTGCCGGCGTAGGCCACGCGGGTCAGCGGCGCACCCGCCGAGGCGATCTCCGCCGCGGTCGGCTCTTCCCCGCGCCAGCGGAAGGCGCGCGCCGGGATCCCCAAACAAAAGGCCATGGCTCTGGCAATCACCACGCCCTGCCGGACGCCGGAGAAACTGCCGCCGCCCGTGACCACGCCGATGCGCTTCAATTTGCCTGCGCCGCCGCGGCCGGCCAGGATTTTTTCAACGGCCGCGAGCATGCCGTCCTTGTCGGCGACGTCGCGGGTGGCGACGATGCGCCGTCCGTCCATGAGCACCAAACGTGTTCGGCCGGGGTCGCGCGGATCGATCGCCAGCGTCATATCACAGCTGGGCCAGACCGCCGGTCCTGTCCACGAGAACGATCTTCTTGGCTTCCAACAGCGAGAACAGGAAGCGGTCAGTGACGTCCTTGCGGTACTTGAACTCACGCGGGGTGAGCACGGTGTAGTCGATGGCGTGCCCCACCTCGGCTTCGAGCTCGGCAATGAGCGCCGTGAGCGGCTTCTTGGGCAGAAGTCCGACCACCAGCATGTCCGTGGGGATCGAACGGTCGCCCAGGAAGCGGCCCATGAGTCCCACGTACTGCACGTCGCCCAAATCCTTGATGCGCTGCAGGATCTGCTCCTCGACGAGGAGATCGGCCTTGGTGATCAAGGCGCGCAGTTCCGGGTAGAGCAGATGCTCCTGGTTGGTTTGGTAGTACTTGCGCTCGGCCAGCGGCGCGCGGCGGCCCTTCTTGGGCGCCTCACCCGGCTCCAACTCGGCCTCGGCGGGCGTTTCACGGCGCGAAGCGAGCAGCCCGACCTTCTCCAGCGCGTCCAATTCGCGCCGCACGGCGTGGATTTGCACGCCCAGACGCCGGCTCAGCTCGCGTACATAAAAGCTTTCCTCCGGGTGATGCAAAAACAGCCGGAGGAGCTTCACGCGCGTGGAGGAGCCAAAAAGGTGTTCAATCGTGTTGTTTTTCTTGCTCATGGGTGGCGGGGCGTGACGGAAGTGAGTATAATGAGGTGTCCCTTCAGGGTCAACCGACGCGCTGTGGCCGGGAACTACCACTGGAAAATCGACAGCTATACGCATGAGAAAGGCGAGCTTCCCAAGGCCCGCCTGTTCAGCATTCCCGTGACCTGCGCCGACGGACCTGGCAGGTTCTTCGGTTTCATTGTCACCAAGACGCCGGCCACGACCAAGGCGCTGACGGACCTGGCCGACGAGCTGGCCGGCAAGGGGGAAGTCCGCCAGCCGGCCGCCGGCTGGTTCGAAAAGCTGCTGGCCGCCGCCAACCGCCGCTTTGCCGGCGCCGTCCAAAGCGGCGAATACCGCGGCGATGAGATGGAAGAGCTGGTCGCCTTGTGGGGTCTGCAGGTGAGGAACGGCGTCTCCTTGGCCCGCCACGGCGCGGCGCACGCCTTCCTGCTGCAGCTCAAGGGCCGCAGGGTGCAGTGCACCGACTTGTTCACCGATTCGGCCGCGCCGCGCCCCCACGTACTGTTCGGCGAAGTCATCTCCGGCGCGCTGGGCACCGGCGACAAGATTTTCTTCACCGGCCACGAACTCCTGAACTATCTCTCGCTCCCCCATCTGCAGGAAGTGCTGGCGGAAGAGGCCGATCCGCTCCCGATCGTGGGTGAAGCGCTGGCCGACGTGGACGAGCGCACGCCGATCACGGCCGCGCTCATGCACTCCGTGAAGATCGACCGCGCCGTGCGCGTGGCCGCCGAGTCGCCCGCGGCCTCGATCGAAAACCTGCTTGCCAAGACCAAAGACACCGAAGCCTGGCTGTCGCCGCCGCTCCTCTCCGACGTGAAGGGCATGATGAAGGGCGCGGCCGAGTCGATGCAAAAGATGATGCCGAAGGCGAAATCGACGAAACCGGAATCACCCAGCGTCGGGGCGATTCATGAATCGCCCCTGCCGGAATCGAAGCCCATCGACGCCGGCAAGGGCATGATCACGCGCCTCAGCAAACTCCCCTCGCAGATGGGCGGCCTGCCGGCGCGCCTCAAGACCAGCTTCGCGGCCATGCCGCAACAGTCGCGCTTCGTGCTGATCGGCATCGGCGCCGTCGTCGTCCTGCTGCTGGCGAGCATCGGCTGGAAGATGATCGCCGATGCGCGGGAGAACAAGGCCGCGGCCTACACCGCGCAGCTCTCCGACGTGCAAAAGCAGCGCGATGACATCGAAGCCGCCCTCATCTACAACGACGAGGACCGCGCCTGGAAAGCGCTCGACGCCGCCCGCGTCGCCGTGGCCGCGCTGCCCCGCAAGACGTCCGCCCAGCAGCAGACCGTGCGGGACCTGGAGGCGCAGCTCGAACTCGACGCCCAAAAACTCCGCCACGTCATCCGCGTCACGCCGGAAACGGTCTCCGCGCTGGGCGAAGTGGCGCTCCCCTCCCCGGTCGCCCTGGTGCTCCGGGAGAACGACGCGGTGGCCGTGGACAAGGTCGGCCTGATCGTTTCTTTCCCGCGCGCCGGCGGCCCCGCCGCTGGCGGGGTCGTGTCCATCGTGCCCGACCGCAGCTACAGCGCCGCGACCGCGGACACCGCTTCCTCGGTCCTCCTCACGAACGGTACCGAGGTCTATACGCTGAGCGACGCCACGCTGACCCGCTTTACGACCACGGCCATCGCCGACGCGCCCCCCACGGACGTGGCGCTCTGGAACCGTCGCCTCTACGTAGCCGAACCGGCCAAGAACCAACTTTTCCGCTACTCGCGCGAAGGCACGGGCTGGGGCGCCAAGACCGGCTGGGTCCAGACGCCGAACCCGGACCTTGGCGACGTCACGGCCATCGCCATCGACGGTGCCATCTGGACGGCCGGCTCCGGCGGCAAGGTGCAAAAATTTGAGAGCGGCATCCGCCAGGCCTTTGCGCCGAAGCGCGTCGAGCCGGCGATCTCCGCCCTGACCGACATCTGGACCGGTCCACAAAGTGAAAACCTGTACCTGTTCGATGCCGCCGGCAAGCGCGTCATCGTACTGGCCAAGGACACCGGCATGCTGCGCACCCAGTTCACCGCCGACTGGAAGAATCCCACGCAGTTCGCGGTGGACGAGAAGAATAAGACGGTCTACGTACTGGATGGCACGACACTGACCAAGTTCCCCCTTCCGTAACGCGTAAAAGAAAAACACCCCGCGCGGGGTGTTTTTCGTTCGGACCAGGATTACTTGATAGTGACCTTGGCGCCGGCCTCTTCGAGCTTCTTCTTCATCGTCTCGGCCGTGGCCTTGTCGACGCCTTCCTTCATGACCTTCGGAGCACCGTCGACCATGTCCTTGGCTTCCTTCAGCCCGAGCTGGGTGAGCTCGCGGACGGCCTTGATGACGTTGATCTTCTGCTCGCCGGCGGAGGTGATCTCCACGGAGAAGCTCGTCTGTTCCTCGGCAGCGGCGGCGCCGGCTCCCGGAGCTGCAGCCATCATCATGGCCGGAGCGGCGGCGGAGACGCCGAACTTGTCTTCGAGGACCTTCACGAGTTCCGCAAGGTCGAGCACGGACATCTTCTCCACGGTCTCCACGAGGGCCTTGAACTTCTCGGGGACCACGACGTCTTTCTTTTCATCGGACATAGTGCGGGGTTAGGCTTTTGATTCCTGAATGCGGGTGAGGACCGTGACGAGTCCGCGCAGGTTGCCGGCAAGGACGTTGACGAAGCCGCTGACCGGCGCGTTGAGGGTGCCGACGAGCTTGCCGAGCAGTTCCGTCTTGGACGGGAGCTTGGCCAGCGCCTTCACCATCGCAACGTCGATCTGCTTCCCCTCGAGGATCCCGCCTTTGATGACGAGCGCCTCGTGGTCTTTGGCGAACCCCGCGAGCACCTTGGCCGGCGCGACCTCGTCGGTCAGGCCGATCACGGTGGCGAAGTTGCCATCGATCGTCTTGGGGTCCACGGTGACGCCGGCCGCAGCGAACGCCTTCTTCAAAAGCGTCTTCTTGGCCACGCCGTAGAATACCCCTTCCGCCTTGCACGCCTTGCGCAGCGCCTCGATCTCCTGGACCTTCAGACCCTCGTAGTTGGCGAAGACGACGGATTTCATCCCCTTCAACACCTCCGCGAGGTCCTGCAAGGTCGCTTCCTTCTGGGCACGCGACTTGGGCATACAGTAGGTTTCGACCTTTAAATAACGAGCCGCCTGCGGAGACGCAGACGGCGGGCAATCCCCGCCAGTGGCGGGGTCCATGCCTGGGCGTACCACCCTTTCGGGAATCAAGGCCGTGTGGCCGGTCGCCGTCTTTGGCTTCACAGGTTTGGCAGCAGTATAAAAAAGAACCGCCCTGGCGTCAAGCCCCTCGTGGGACCTGACCGGACGGGTGCGACCGGCACGGCGACGCTACTCGGCGTCGACCCGCGTGCCGTCGTCGGACTGCTCTGCCATGTCGGCGCGGGCGACCACGCCGGAACCTTCCTCGGTCGCCAGAACGATCGGATCGAGCGGCGAACCCTTCTCCTTCTCGGCCCGGCTCTTCATGTGCAACACCTTGCGGTAGAGCGAGGCGAAGTCCTTCCGCCGGATGACGATCTTCGGATCGTACCCGCGCAGCAGACGCGACAGGATGAACTCCATGACCGCGATCTCCCCCTCGCTGAAACTGTTACTGATTCGCACAGGTCCTCCTGCGCGGCAGGCTGCCCTATCGGAGGCAGCCTGTCAACCCCTCCGTTCTCACGGACGGAGGGATCAACGCGGCAGGCGGAACCGCTCGCGGATGGCGGTGCACGCGCCGTCGACGCCCACGTCGCAGAGGACGACCTCCTCCGGATCCCAGACCTGCCCTCGCAACGACCCGAAGACCGGCTCAAGCCGCTCGGCGATGGCCGTCATGACCTGGATGGTCGGCATCGGCTTGAGCCGGCCGATCGTGACATGCGGAACGTACTCCTCGCCGCACGCCGCCCTGAAAAAACGAAACAGCTAAACCGATTGTGTCATCCCCGCGGAGGCGGGGATCCAGAAACACGGCCGATCTTTTTGGATTCCCACTTCCGTGGGAGTGACACACATGAACGGATCGCCATCAAAATCCCCTCCCGTCCCCCGGATACTGCACCGACGCGGCGGCGGTTGCCGGATCGTAATCGGCGGGAGAAATGATGTCGCTGCCGAAGGCGTAGTTTCCGAAGAGGATATCGTTCACGTCGTCGACCATCCGGTTCCAATCGACGCCGTAAATCGTGGCCGCGATGAGTTCGGAGGTGATCCAGCGCAGGATGCCGCCCGAGGCCACGGCGTAGACCTTCGGATCCGTCAGGAACTTCACCGGGCGCGCGCCAGGTTTGTAGGTGACGTTTGCGCCGAGCGGAATCGTTGCGAGATCGACCGTGCTGACGATTCGAATTCCGCTGAAATCGGCGTACCAGGTGAAGTACACCTGCTCGTTCGGAAACGCATGGCGTTTGCCGTCAGTGCCGACGTAATATACGGCAGTGTTGTCCGGCGATTTGATGAGATCATGGATCGAGACGCTGATGCGCTGGAGGTTGTCGAGCAGCGCGGAGCCGGAGGGAACCGGAGGCGTCGAGGTTGCGTGCGCAGGGACCTCCTCTTGAACCATGAGGGAGATCCCGTCGGAAACGGCATCGGAAGAAGCCCCGCTCGCATTGTAAAACTTTGCATAGACCGTGTACGTGCCCGGCGCACATGCGGTCAGGCCCGAGCATAGGTTCCACAATTTTGTCGCGGCGTACGGTTCAATGCCGATGCTCGAGAAATCCGCGCTGTTCGAGATCGCCATGGTCGCCGTATCTGGTCCACCAGTAAGCGCGAGCGTGACCGCCGTGCTCGTCGTGGATGCATCGCCGTTGTTGATCGCGACGGCGAAGCCGGTTGCGGGAGGTTGGGGCGGGGTTGATGCAGGCACACTCACTCCTCCTCTTGCGGTGACCGTGATGCTTGTCGATGTGCTGTTTCCCCCATCGACGATGCGCAGCGTTCCCGGATAACTTCCGGCGTCGATCGTCAGCGTCGCGGCGGTGGCGGAAGTGATTCTCTGTGACGCAATGCGCGCATCCGGACTGCCGGTCAGAGAAAAGACGGGTGAACCCGGCGTCCCCGCGGTCCAGGACGTGTTCGTGCCGGTCAGTATCACTTCATTACCGATGGTTCCCTGAACCAAACTCGTCGGCGAAGCAGTCATGGAAGGAAGTTGCGCGTTGATCGCCGCTGCGAGGGCCGTGGCAATGGTCGAATGGCTCGGGGTATCCGGATGCGTCCCGTCCGTGGTCGTGAAACTGAATCCCGCTCCAAGATCCAATAAATGGACTTTCGTATCCGTCGGGTTCGCGGCGACGTAGGCGTTGTAAGCGTTCGTGATGTTGGTGCGTTCGGTGCCGGCAAAAGGGACGGTGACGAAAATATGACACGCCGCGCCGGCCTCGGTGCGGGCCTGCCCGATGCGCGTCTGGACCGCAGATGAAATGGCGGCGCCTCCGTCATTCACGCCATGCACGATCAGCCAATAGGTCGGCGCCTGCGCCAACACCCCGCCGCTCAAACGGGAAACGCCATTGTAGTAGTAATCCACCGCGTTCGGATAGGTGGGGACGTTTCCGCTTCCCAACGTCGTCCATCCCTGTCCGCCATAACCGAGCTGCGCATATTCCACATTCATGAGGCCGGCCAGCACGTGCGGGTATGCCGCGGAAGCGCTGTTCCCTGCGATCGTGTCCGTCGCATCGACGCTTCGCAAACCTTCGGTGATCGAGTCGCCGTCAACCCGGAGCAGTTCCGAAAGCGTGCTTGGAGAAGAAGCGGAAGATCCGCTGTCGATGCTGAAACTCGTGATGTTTACCGGATTGACGGGCGTCGTCCATTTATCGATGAGCGTGGTGCCGCTGTACGGGGCACCCGAATCGTATTCCAGTCGGAATGTGTGGGTGCCCGAGGAAAGACCGGCGGACCAATAGGTGCTCGTGGTAGTGTTCAACTGAGCCGTTGTCCATGCACCGCCGTCCACCGCATAACGAATGACGGGATACCGGGCCGCGGCGATGCCCGCCGTACTCAACGCCGACGTGTCGACGTTCACGCCGAACGTCGTGCCCGTAAAATTCGTTTTGAGATAGCTCCCCATGACAAGCATGAGGGCGTTCGTCGATCCGTTCACGTACACGTTATCCCTGCTCCAGTACAACGCGGCGTTATTCACCGCCACGGAAGACTGGACCGGAATGACCGTGTAGGCGATCGACGCAGGATCGGTCAATGCCGGCGCGCTGGAGACGCTGATGGTATGGGGCGACCCGCTCACGCTGGAAGGCGTGTACGTGAACGTTTGTGTCGTGCTTTCCGCGCTCCACGTCAGGCTTGCTGGCGTAAACGACCCGGTCCCGCTTGTCGCCGGAGTGATGGTTCCCGTGTATATGCCGTTGGGGGTGACGCTAAAATTCGTCGAGGCGGCGTTCACCTGGCCAAGGATCGGACCACTGAACGTGTACGTGTTCGCGGTGGTTTCACTTGCCACGAAGTTGTCTATCACGAGTCCGGAACCGTCAGCGGCCGTGCCATAGAACTTCACTCCCGTTTTGCCGGCAGCGGAAATGGTCGAGTCCGTGACTGAAATTCTTTGCGTACCGTCGATCGTTACCGTCAAAGCAGACCCAGCGAGGGAAAATGTCGCATGATACGTGGTTGCGGGCGAAATCGAACTTGCCCATGACCCGAGCAAAACTCCGGACTCCAAGGCCGTGTAGTGATACAGGTACCAGGAACCGTCGTTATAGAGACAGAGCTCATAATGGGCTCCGGTGCCGGTGTTCATGCGGGCAAACCCGCATGCAATCACGGTCCCGCCGGGTACCGTGTTCACACGAACATCAAAATCCAAGGTGTAACCCGCCGTTGTCGGAACTCCGCTCGCGTAATACGTCGCCGTTCCCGCGCTGGTGGAACGAACCCGGTTACTGGAATCGATCACGGCAGTCCCTATTTGAGAAACCCAGGTAGCTCCGGTCTCGCCGGTGTGCGACGCGAGCGCCGTATTCGTAGTATCCGTAAACGTGTCACTGACGAAATTTACCGTCGACGCAAAAGCATGGCTGGGATGAAACAAAAAAATTGCCGATGAAACCGCAATCAGCAAACCCGCGAAAAAAATCTCACGGCGCGAAATTTTTACTCTCTCTCTCTCTCTCTCTCAAGAGAGACGTTTCTATGGCATTTTGAGGCATATCCTGAGTCGCTTCCTAAAATTATACACCGCGTTGCGGGGAAAAACTATCAACAGATGGCGTCTGCGACCGCAGGCACGACTTTGGGATCGAAAATGTCCGGCATGATGTGCTCGACGTCGGGCGTCTCCACGACGGCGGCCAGGTTCCTGGCGGCCTGCGTGAGCATGTCGTCGGTGATGCGGCGGACGCGGTGGTCGAGCGCGCCGCGGAAGATGCCCGGAAAACCGAGCGCGTTGTTGATCTGGTTGGGAAAATCGGACCGGCCGGTGGCGACGATGAGCGCGCCGGCGGCCGCGGCCTCGTCCGGCATGATCTCCGGCGTCGGGTTGGCCAAGGCGAAGACGATCGGATCCGTGCGCATGGTGCGGACCATGTCGCCGGAAAGCGCGCCGGCCACGGACACGCCGACGAAGACATCCGCACCCTTCACGGCATCGGCAAGCGTGCCGGTGATGCCGCGCGGGTTGGTCCGTGCCGCGAGCTCGCGCTTGGCGTCCGTCAACCCCTCCCGGCCCGCGTGGATCACGCCTTTGCTGTCGCAGATCGTGAGATCGGCGACGCCGGCAGCGAGCAGCATCTTGGCGACGGCGACGCCGGCCGCACCGGCGCCGTTCATGACGACGCGGACCGCTCCCGCCTCCGCACCCTTCACTTTGAGCGCGTTCAAAAACGCGGCGAGGACCACCATGGCCGTGCCGTGCTGGTCGTCGTGCACGACCGGGATGTCGAGAGCGTCCTGCAATCTCTTTTCGATGTCGAAACACTTCGGCGCGGCAATGTCCTCCAGGTTGATGCCGCCGAAGACCGGGGCGATCGCTTTCACGGCGGCGACGATCTCGTCGGGATCCTGCGTGGCCAGACAGAGCGGGAAGGCGTCGACGCCGGCCAGTTCCTTGAAGAGCACGGCCTTGCCTTCCATCACCGGCAGCGCCGCTTCAGGGCCCAGGTTGCCCAAGCCCAAAATGGCCGAGCCGTCCGTGACGACCGCGACCATGTTGCCTTTCATGGTGTATTCCCAGACGCGCGTCTTGTCCTCGCCGATGGCCGTGGATACGGCGCCGACCCCGGGCGTGTAGACGCGGGACAGGGCGGCACGGTCTTTGACCGGCACCTTGCTTGCCACTTCGAGTTTCCCTTTGTGTGCGCGATGCAAATCCAGAGACTCTTGTGCGATGTCTGCCATATCGGTGTTGGGGCATGGCGCGCCATGCCCCTTCAGTGAATCACGGTGCCGGTGAAGGTGTTGCCGTCGATGACGTCGTCGAGGTTCTTGAGATTCTTGCCGTTGGCGATGACCACGGTCAGACCGATTTTCTCGGCGCTGCGGCTGGCGATCGGATCGAACGGCACGTGCGCGCCCGGATCCCAGCGGTTGCCGACGAGCTTGCGCAGTTCCTTCCAGCGCATCTCGCAGATCGGCCGCGCGTCTTCGTGTTCGCGCGGGTCCTTATCGTAGACGTAGTCGACGTTGGAGAGGTTGACGAGCATCTTCGCGCCGAGCGCGCGGGCCAACAGCACGGCGTCGTAGTCCGTGGATGCGCCCGGCTTCCAGCCGGCGGCGACGAGCACCGGCGTCTTCCAGCCGCGCGCGCCTTTCGGATCCGTGACGACGCGGTGCGAGGCGAGCTTGCCGAAGGCGGTGCGCACCAGGTGCGCGTTCAGGCGCGTGGCGTGGATGCCGATCCAGTCGAGCGCGTCACGCGTCAGTTCGCCCAGCTCCTTGGATGCGGCCTGGTATTCGCGCGCGGTTTTTCCGCCGCCGCAGATCAACACGAACCGTTTCCCTTTTTTGACCTGGCGTTGGACGAGCCTCCGGAAATCCGCGATGAACTTCGCATTGATCCCTTCTTTGGGGGCGATCAGCGATCCGCCGAGCGATAGGATGATCAGGTCTTTCATGACTCACGCAGCAGGGCGCTCGTGAGATACGAGACGGCCCACAGGATCAGCGCACCCCAGAAGGCCGGCATGAATCCGGCCACGTTGAAGCCCGGCACGATGCGCGCCACCAGCCAGAACAGCAGGGCATTCAGGACGAAGGTGAAGAGACCGAGGGTCAGCAGGTTGATCGGCAACGTCAGGATCAAGAGCAGCGGCCGGACGATGGCGTTCATGAGGCCGTAGACGAGGGCCACGAGCAGCGCCGTGTAAAAGTCGCGCACGGCGATGCCGGGCACGACGTTGGCCACGAGCATCACTGCGAGCGTGTTCACGATCCAGCGGACGATGAGCATCATATGGTCAGTTAAAAGGTTCTTCTTCGGAGGCCGGCGCGGCGTCCATGAGGTCGCCGAACTTGGCCTTAATGGCGCTGACGCGGTTTTCGACCTCGCCGAGCCGCGCTTTGAGCTTGCGCGCCAGCTCCAACCCGCGCTCGAACTTGGCGAGCCCTTCTTCAAGGTCGATCTCCTCTTTTTCAAACCACGCCGTGATGGCTTCGAGCTCTTCGAAGGCCTGCTGGACGTTGAGCTTTTTCTCGGTTTTGGATGCCATAGACCGCACTACTCTACACCTCCCCGTGCGGCGCTGACAATAAAAAAGGCGGCTCCCTCAGGGAGACCGCTTTCGCGTCCAGGCCTTCTTGACCGCGGCCGGGACGCGCGCCAGAACCTTCTCGATGCGCCCCTTCTTCTTGCCGCGGCAGAGCCACGCTCCGAGCCGCCCCTCGCCGCTCACCACCAGAAAATGGACGCCGAAGGCCCGACCGGCCGGAAGACCGAACTCCTGGTCCGTCAGCCATCCCTCGTAGGCCGCGATCAGCGCTTTGGCGGCGGTCGGGACCGTCCGTTTCGTGCGCGGACGCCGCTCGAGACGCCGCTTGGCGCGCCACAGGAGCCGCATCTCGCCGCCGATGCGCTTCACGAGCGCCTCGAGGTCGATGCCGTTGCGCGGCGCGCACCGCACGAACGAGGGATCGGCGGCCAGCAGGTAGCTGAGCGCCCAGGATTTTCCCGCCGGTTTCCCGTTTCCGGCATCGGTCCGCCACGCCTCGAACAGCTCCTTGAGCCGCTTGACCGCGGACCTTTGCGTCCAGCTGCGGTAGCCGCGCGCCTTCCAGGCCTTTCGCACCGCGTCGGGGACGAGCGCGAGCGCGGCGTCGAACAGGCCGTCGTCACGATGCTGGCCGTGGACCTGTCGCTGGCCGATCATGACCAGGTACGCGGGGTTGAACGGTCGTCTGGCGGCCTTGCCCGTTTTGGTGTCCAGCAACCAATGCGCGTGCGCGGCCGTCAGGCGCTCGGCAATGAGCTCGGGCGTCCACTTCGTCCATGTCGGCACGTCGTGTTACTCCTCCCTGTCCGCGAACAGCGAACCCTGCTTGCGTATCACGCGCGAGACGACCTGTCCAGCCGCGAGGGTCGTCTTCAATTCCGTTCCTTCCGTCACGCGGGCGTCGCGCAGGATCTTTCCATTCGCGAGGCGCGTGATGGAGTAGCCGCGTTTGAGTACGGCGTTGGGATCGAGGGAGTTGAGCAGGCGCTCCAGCGCCGTGACGCGCTGGCTGCGGCCGCGGACGACGTCTTCGAAACGCGCGCCCGCCAATGCAAAAGCATGTATCGCGTCGGCCACGCCGCGCGACTCGCGGCGCACCGCGGTTTCCATGCGGTCCACGGCCTGCGCCAGGCGGCGGTTGCCGGCACCGAGCGTGCGCTCCAGCGCGCTGAACATGATGCGCGGCTGGACGGCCAGCGCGTAGAGCGCCTCCCGACGGTCCGGCACCAGCCGCTCGGCCGCATTCGAGGGCGTCGATGCCCGCAGGTCGGCCACGTAGTCGGCGATCGTTTCATCGCGTTCGTGTCCGACGCCCACGACGACCGGAATTTTGGAGGAGAAGATGGCGCGGGCCACGGCTTCGTCGTTGAAGGCGGCCAGATCTTCCATGGCCCCGCCGCCGCGGGTGAGCACCAGCACGTCGAACTCGGCGGCGTGGGCGTTGAACCAGCGGAAGGCGCCGACGATCTCAGCCACGGCGTCTTTGCCCTGCACGGCCACGTCGGCCAGCTTGATGTCGAGTCCGCCCCAGCGGTTGTTCAGGATGCGGAGGAAATCCGTGTAGGCAGCGGCTTCTCCCGAGGTGATGAGGCCGATGCGTTCCGGATACCGCGGCAGCGCACGTTTACGCTCCGGCGCGAACAGCCCTTCGGCAGCGAGCTTCTTCTTCATCAGCTCGAAGGCCCGCTTGAGCGCGCCCTCCCCGACCAATTCGAGCCGCGTCACGTTGATCGAAAACTTACCGCTGCGTTGGTAAATCTTGGGGTAACCGGAAACGCGGACCTTCATCCCCTCTTCGACCGGCACCTTCAGCACGAAGGTCATGGCGAAGCAGTCGATGACGCCCTCCGGATCCTTGAGCTTGAACCAGGCGAACTTTCCCTGGGAGACGCGAAACTCGGCGATCTCGCCTTCGATCGCCATCTGCTGTTCGTTCATGAACGAGCGCACCGCGTCGTTGAAGTACGCGATGAACTCGGAAACCTGGAAGACGTGCATGGCGTTACAACCGGTGTTTGAGCTTGCGCTTCTTCGTCTTCAAATAGCGTTCGTTGTAGCGGTTGGGGCGGATGATGAGCGGCTGGCGGCGCACCACGATGCCCTCCTTGCGCAGATCTATGGTCTTCTGCGGATTGTTGGTGAGGAGCGTCACCGACTTCACGCGCAGCTCCTTGAGGATGTCGGCAGCCACGGTGAAGCGGCGCGCGTCGACCGGAAGTCCCAGCTGGTGGTTGGCTTCGATGGTGTCGAAGCCCTGGTCCTGCAGGTGGTAGGCCCGGATCTTGTTGGCGAGCCCGATGCCGCGCCCCTCCTGGCGCAGATAGAGCACGATGCCTTCGCCTTTCTTCTCGATCATGACCAACGACTTTTGGAGCTGGTCGTAACAGTCGCAGCGCTTCGAGCCGAAGACGTCGCCGGTCATGCACTCGCTCTGGATGCGCGTAAGCACGTCCTTCTTGCCGGCCACGCGCCCTTTGACCAGCACAAGATGCTCCTGGCGCGGTGTGGGTTCCACGTAGGCGGCGGCCTGGAAAGAATGGAAGCGCGTCGGCAAATGGACCCATTCCGTGAAACCGGAAAGAATGGGGTGCGGATGGCCGTTGTGATGGGGATTTTTTCGAGCCATGCTAGCGGGCGACATCGTACCAGAGGATCGTCATGTCGCCGAGTGCTTCCCGTTTCTTTACGTGCAGCTTGGGACGACGCTCGTCCGGGAAGCCCCTGCCATCCACGAGCGTCGGGCTCTGCATGCCGCCGATGATCACGGGAGAGATCGCGGTGCGGATCTCGTCGACGAGTCCGGCGGCCAGCATGGCGGCGTTCAGCGTGCCGCCGCCTTCGAGCAACACGCGGCGGATGCCGTGCTGCGCGCCCAGGACCCGCATCGCTTCCGCGAGGTCGACGCGCGGCCCCGGCGTGGTGTAGACGGTGGCGACGCGCTGCAGCTTGCCGAGGTCGGCAACCGGCGTCTTGAACGTGGTGAAGATGATCTTCTCGCCCGCGCCCGCGGTCAGGAAGCGGGAACGCGGGCTGATCTTGGCAATGTCGGCAACGGCGACTTTGGCGGGCTGCGCCGCGAGTCCCCGGCGCTGGCGCTCGCGCTGGAGCGCGGCCGAACGGACCGTGAGCCGCGGATCATCGTGCACGAGCGTGGTGCCGCCGATGAGGATGGCGTCGCTCCCGGCGCGCAGGCGGTCCACGGCCGCGGCGTCGCGGGCGTTTGAGAGCTGCACCGCGGTATGGCGCGGCGAACCGATCTTGCCGTCGGCCGACATCGCCGTCTTCATCAGCACCTGCGGCCGCCGGTTCTGAAACTGTTCGGCCATGCGTCGCGTGAAGCGGGCGTAGAGCGGCGAGATACCGGCAATGCTCCCCTGCTCGACGCGGACGCCGGCGGCGGCGAGCGTCTCCCTGCCGCGGACGCGCGGATGCGGATCGCGCGTGCCGAAGACGACGCGGGTGATTCCGGCTTGCATGAGGGCGTGGCTGCAGGAACCGGTCCGCTTGCCCGGAAACCACGTGCACGGCTCGAGCGTCACATAGAGCGTGGCGCCCCTGGCGCGCCGGCCGGCCTGGACCAGCGCTTTGACCTCGGCGTGCCGGAGGCTGCTTGGCGTATAGGTACCGCGGCCGACGACGCGGCCGTCACGCACCACCACGGCGCCTGTGGGGGCGCCGTGTGCAATGCGGGAGGCGTACGGCTTGGCCAGCCGCAGTGCCTCGGCGAGATGTTTCCGGTCTTCTTGGGTCATCGTTTATTTCTTCAGCGCGCCTCCCCATTCAACGACCGTGAATCCGCTGCGCTCGATCTTCGGCAGCGACAGCGGCGCGACGCTGATCGGCGCCTGCAGGCCGCGGTACTCCATGAAGACGCGGTAGACGCGATCCGGTTCCGGCGTGATGGAGAGCGGCGCGTCGCGGTCGAAGTCGCCCTGCGGCACGAAGGTGATGAAGGTGTAGGGCGTGTCCGGCAGACGCGGCACCCAGAACTCGCGGAACTCGGCGCTCTCGCGCTCCGTGAAGCCGATCTTGGCGAGCGTCGTCTTCAACCAGGCGTCGGCCTCGGCCGTCTTTACGACGAAGCCGTTGGTCGGCGTTTTGTAGTTCACGCCGGTCCCCTCCCAATAGAGGTTCGGGTAGGTCTTGCCGTCGGCGGCGTTCACCACATAACCGTCCGGCCGGGCCGTGACCTTCCAGCCGCGCGCACCGTGCGGCGGTTCGGAGACGGTCATCTGACCTTTGAGCCCGACGCGCACCGCAACGGACATCTGCTTCTCCGGATAGAGATAGATGACCGGTTTGCCGCACTCCACCGCGGGCAGTGCATCGAGCCGCACCCAGCGCACCCAGCGGCCGAGCGGATCCTTCCAGTAGAACAACGGACGCGTGGCAACGAAGGCCTCGAACGTCGGGCGGACCTCCCCTTCCGGCACGTAGGCAACCGACGCGTCATACAATGCACGCAATTCTTCGTCTCGGAGATTCTTCAAGGTGTAGACGATGTCGCCGTTCGACAGCCGACCCGCTTCGAGCAGCCGCTCGGACGGTTTCACCTCGCTTTCCGGACGGACCGCGTAGCAGCTTGTGGCGCCGCAGCCGCCGATGTCGGCGTGCATGTAGTCGGCCGCGTTGACCACGCCGTCGCTCCAGGTGAGCTGCGGAATGCGCGCGGTATCGCCGGGGAAGCGCCCCTCGCCGGAAAAGAAGGACAACACGAAGTCATACTGCGCGAAGGTATGGTCCGGCCGCTTCACCAACAGGCAGTTGAAGCCGGCTTCGGCATAGAGCGTGCGGCCGTCGGCAGTGCGGCCGACCTCGGTCACGTCGTTCCTGGTCACGAAGCGGCTTCGCTCGAATTCGGGGCGGACGAGCTGGACATCCGCACCGCGCAGCGTGAGACGGATCGGCAGGTCCAGCTCGGCGATGCGCAGCGTGGCGTCGTCCGCCACGCGGTTGCCCGGCTGTATGAAGCCGGTCGGCTGACCGTAGGAGCCGGACATCTCGCCGACCGTGGACGGGCTGATATAGAGGACGTCCGCCGCGCGCGGACCGTACGCGGCCAGGTTCACCAGTCGATGCGTTTGGGCGTCGACGATGAAACGCATCATCGGCTGCTGGAAGCAGAGGTCGATGCAGGGCATGAACGCCACGAGCACGTCGGCGCCGGCGTAGGCGGCGCTCATCACCGTGCCGACCTTGTAGTATTCGGAGACGAACTCTCCACCCTGGGGAACGACGTCGTTGACCTGTTGCCCCTCCAAACCGAGCGCCGTGGCGACGTCATAGGCGCTCATTTCGAGCGGAATATCGCGCCAGTCCACGGTGATGCTCGTCGACGGCCCTTCGTCGGCCACGGACGATGCGGGAATCAACACGTCGCGCCAAGCGGTTTGCACCATGCCGTCCACGCGGGTCTCAAAAAGGAAGCGGACGGTCCCGGTGCCGACCTCAGTGCGGTTGAACGCGGCCGACCAGCGGCGCGTGTCCGGGTCGTATTGCGAAAGGGTGCCTCCCGCGTCGGTCGGACCGTTCGGTCCCTGCCAGCGGACGCTGACTCCTTCGGCCTCCGCCGCCAACGTGCCGGTGAAGATGATCTCGCGGTCGGTGAGGATCGGCGGCGTGTCGGAAAGTCCGATCAGAAGATCCGCGGCCGGCGTCTCCGACTCGCCGGAAACGGTCGGTGCGGCCGGGGCCGGAGCCGGCGCGGCGTCCGGACGGGTGATCACCAGGATGATGACGGTGCCCGCAAACAGCGCGAGCAGCATGCCGATCACGATGAGATAGGCGTATTGGGCGATGCCCCGGCGGTCTGCGAACATAGAATCGCGGTTAAAAAGTCCACTCCAGTATACCCGTTTTCGCCTGTTCCCGCAGCGCATCCGGCAGGTCCGAACGCTCGGCGAATGCCGTCAGCAACGCTCGCCCCTCGTCCCCCAAAGCCAGTCGTGGTTGGCTCTTCTGGGAGACCGTTGGAAAGAGATAGGCCGTCATCCCCCGCTCCCCGATGGCCAACCCGAGCGCGAGTCCCCGCTGCGTCTCCTTCGACCAGTCCTGATCAAAGACGAAGTTGCCGAGCGACCAGAAGATCGGTTTGCCCTGCCAGAGTTCCATCCCCTCCATGACGTGCGGGTGATGGCCGATCACGGCGTCCGCGCCCCACTCCACCAGCTTCCGCCCGAGCGCGACCTGCGTCGTTGTCGGCCGTGGTTTGTACTCGGCGCCCCAGTGGATTTGTACGAGCAAGACATCGTGCGCGGCTGCGGCGGCGCGCACCGCCGCTTCGGCGGCCTTCTCATCGAGCGCATTATCGGTGACGTTGTAGCAGAGCATGGCCACGCGCCGGCCACGCACGGTCGTCGTCCATGGCGGCTCGCTGTCGCGCACCTGGTGGCCGCAACCGCCGATGCCCGCCTCTTGGAGCGCGGCCTGCGTCTCGTCGTGTCCGGCAGCACCCTGGTCCAAACTGTGGTTGTTGGCCGTGCTGACGACGTCGAAGCCGAGCGAGGCAAGAAGCGCGGCGACGCTCCGATCAAAAGAGAAGTCGATGGTCTTGTTCGGCGCGCGACGTGCCGAGATCGCGCCCTCCAAGTTTCCCGTGACGATATCGGCGCCGCGGAAGAAGCGGCCCTCCGCGCCGCGGATCAACGCGAACGGGTAGGCCTGACCGAACTTTGCCATCCGCGCGCGCACCTCGCGGTCGAGCATGAGGTCGCCCACGGCAAGCACGGTGACGAGCGGCTCCGGCGCGGCGTCGGCCGGCGCAAAAGCCGCGGTCACCGCGCTCGTGGTTTCTGGCAGATCCGGCTGCGCCGCCAGCTGGGCCGAGTTCTTGTTGCCGAGCACGGTCATGCCGAGCGCGCCGCGCCGTTGCATGATTCGCAAAAACACCCGGAGCGCCTCGGGCGAGTCGATCTCCAGATCGCCGACGAGTGCCGGATCCGCGTACGAGAGCGCGGCACGGCTGGTGCGGTCATGGAAGCGCGCCACGCGGTCCGGCTGATAATGGGAAAAATCGACCGAAGCGATGACCAGTGTCCGCTCGTCCACGGGAAGCGCCTCGGCCAGCGCCGCCTCCTGCGCTTCACCCAGACGGCCGTTGACGAGCACCGGGAGGATGGCGGCATCCGGGAAACTCTTCTTGATGAACGGCACGAGCGTCGAGACGGAGTGCTCGAGGTCGAACACGGCCTCCTCGTTTGCGGCGGCGCTCTCCGGGAGGCGCGCCGCGGCGGGATCCGGCGCCAGCCTGCCGTACGGCGTCCGCCATGAGGCGCGCGAGACGACGGCTGGCGCTCGCGTTCTGCCGAGGTGGTCCGGCCCGATGACGATGACGCGGGTCGGTGGCTCGGGAAACGCGGAGACCGCGCCGGCAATGAGCGGCGCAGCGAGCAGATAGTGCGGCAGGACCAATCCCTGGGTGCGTGCCGGAAGTGCCGCAGGCAGCGCCTGCGCATAGGCGCGGTCGTACACATCCGACGATAGGAAATAGGAGAGGTGTTCGGCGGTCGGTTCCGTGGCTGCGGCAACGCGCGGGGCGCTCGGTGCGGCGCCGTCGACGGGGACGCCGCCGCGTGCGGCAACAAGGATCGTCGAGGCGCCGAGCGCGGCCGCAAGCATGACCGCGGTCAGCGCATGTCCGTACGGCACCGGATCGAACAACGTATGGCTGTGCGACATATCACTGTTCGCGCTGCCAGGCCTCGAGCCCGCCGGAGAGGTTGCGCACGTCCGTGAAACCCGCCTGCGTGAGCGCCTCGGCGGCGGCGCGCGAGCGGCGGCCGCTGCGGCAATACAACACGAGCGGCGCGTCCTTGCGCATGCCGGACAACTTCTCCGCGAGGTGCTCGGCAGGGATCAAAATGGACTTGGGGATCTTTCCCTCGGCGAGTTCCTCCGGATCGCGGACGTCGACAAGAAAACAGCCGTCGCTCTCCAGCAACGTCTTCAGTTCGCGGACGGTGATTTCTTTCCCGGTCATTCTTTCTTGAGTGCCGCTTCCGTATAAACGTTGCGCGCGTTCCAGAGCAGCCAGCCTTCGGCGCCGCGTTTTTCGGCGGCATCGATCTGCTGGCGCACCATGGCCGCGGTGTAATCGGCGCCCAGATCGAAATCCTGGAGCCACGGCCGGACGCCGCGGAAGTCCGGGCGCACCGCGTCGATGATCGTCTGCCCGTCGGCGAGCGCGTCGTCAACGACCACGCCGGGCGAGGCGGCGGGGTTGGCGAGGCCGAGGTGGCCGGACGGATAATGCGAGGGATAGACCATCGGCGACACGAAATCGACGTACGGCAGGACGAGCGCCAGGCGCTGGCCGATGCCGAGATCGTAGCCGTCCTCGACGCGGAAGGTGTAGCCGAAGAGATCGGCGGACAGCGGTATCCCCTGCGCGCGCAGGCGGTCGTCCATGTATGCGAAGAAACGCTCCATGACTTCCGGTTTCGATTCGACGCGGTCCCAGGCCGGATAGGTGATCGTCGAGATGTCGCCATCGGAAGCGAAACGCACGTAGTCGAACTGGATCTCGTCGAAGCCGGCGGCATGCGCCTCTTCCGCGAGCACGGCGTTGTATTCCCAAACGCCCTGCGCGGCCGGATCGAGCCAGCGGATGCCGCGGCGGTCGCGCCACAGTCCCCCGCCCCGCCGTCCCATGGCGAGCTCGGGGTGACGGTCGGCGAACCAGGAGTCCTGGAACACCGGCAGGCGCGCGATCAGGTACAGCCCGTGCGCATGCGCGTCGGCGGCGACGGCGGCAAGATCCGGGATGGTCGGCTTCTCCCGGCTGATGTCCGCGTAGTCCGGATGGACGATGCGGAAGCCCGGCGCGCCGCTGTCGTCCTTCAAATCGACAGCCAGGGCGTTGATCTCGGTGCGATCGGCGAGCGCCAGCATTTCCTGGTACTTCGCTCCCACGGCGCTGGCCGTCGTCAGGTAGATCGCTTTGACTCGTTCCGGCTTGGCAGCGTGGCGCGTGACCGCATCGCCACGCTCCTCCTCCACGACGGCGTCGGTCACCGTGACGACCGTCGTATCCGGACGGAGGCGCAGGGTGACAACGACCAGCCCGCAAACGGCGCCGAACGCGAGCAGCGCAGCCGCCGCAACCAACCCCGGACGATACTGCGAGCCGGTCATATCAGCCGAGGAAAAACAGGTGCGCGAGCAGGCCCAAAAGCGTCGCGTAGCCGGCGGTGGCGAGCAGGAGTTCCAGCCAGACGGAGCCGCCCTCGCGCCGGCCGAAGACGCCCAGCCCCGTCATCGGCAGCATCACGCCGCCGATCACGACGTAGTAGCCGAGCGCGTAAAAGGCCAACGACGACGGACTCCACGGCAGGCCGGGCAGGCGGTTCGCAAAAAGCACGTAGGCGCCGCCGAAGAGCGTGCTCATGAGGAGATGCACGGCGACCGACCACCACAGCACCGCGTCCGGGGACAGCCGGGCGCCCCAGAACGTTTTTACGTCCATGAGGATCGGGAGGTTGCGGCCGTGATGCAGCGTTTCGGAGACGAAGGCCGGCACCGCCAGGACGAGGCCGATCACGAACCCCGAAAACATCGCCTCGAAGACGGACATATCAAGGGCATGGTATCGCATGGCCCCAAAACAAAACAGGGCGGAAATCCCCGCCCTGCCTGGTCCCGGCTTACGGGTTCGGATGCACGACGATCATCACTTTCCGGCCGTTCGCCACGTCGCCGCCGTTCCAGTCGTGCGCGGCGTTCAGGATCGTGGAAATCGGGTAGACGTAGTCGGCGCCTTTACGGGTGCCCGGATCCCCCGTGATGAAGGTGTTCGCCGTGTAGCCCTTCACCACAAGCATGTGATAGACCGGGCCACCGTTCTTGAAGTTCGGGTTGTTCAGCGCCTTGCCGTAGGACGGCACGATGACCGGCCGGCCGGCGGCGACTTCGCGCTTGATGCGCTCGGCCGTCACCTCTTCGGTGACGACGACGGTGGAGTAACCGAAGTATTGGCGGATCATCTCCGCCGTCTGCTCGGCGGTGGTGCTCAGGTTGAGGCCGAAGTGGGCATCCTCCCAGGCAAACAGCTTGTCCAGCTCGTCCTTGGACTCCTGCTGCGAGTCGAACGTTTGGTGCGTGTAGTAGTAGTGGACCATCAAGGCCGAGGCCTCTTCGCAGCCGTCCTCGTAAGAACCGGTCCAGTTGGCGAACGGCGCCTGCACCGTCCAAGGCACGGCCAGGTTGTAGGAGGCAGGCAGAGCGGCCGGCGCGTTGGTATTGGCATTGACGTTGACGTTCGCGGACGCGGCGTTCACGTTCACCGGACGGTTCACGTTCGTGTTTGCGGGGCGGTTGGTGTTGGTGTTCGTCGGCGCGGGCGGAGCGGCGTTGACGTTCGCGGGCGTCGTGGTCGCTGCCGGCACGTACGGCACGGCGGCCGGAAGATCCGGTTTACGCGCCGCGTCGATGGCATCGCGGATCTGGCCGCGCTGGGCATAGCCGAAACCGCCGACCACGAGGAGGACGGCGGCGACCGCGGCGATGATCTGTCCGCGTTTCATACGAATGGCTCTACCACACTTCCCCCATTCTTTCAAGCCCCCACGCTCGGTCAGCGAACGTCCTCCACGGTAACCTTCGTCATGGTATCGCCTGCCCGCAGCTTCTGAACGACGTCGAGGCCGATGGTGACCATGCCGAAAATCGTGTAGTTCTTGGGGAGCTGCGTGTCCTTCAGCATGATGAAGAACTGGGAACCGTTGGTGTTGGGACCGGCGTTGGCCATGGCCACCGTCCCCACCAGGTAGTCGCGCGTCACCGGTTCATCGCGGAACTTCCAGCCCGGACCGCCGGTGCCGTTGCCGTCCGGGTCGCCGCCCTGGATGACGAAGCCGGGTTCGTAGCGGTGGAACGTCAGGCCGTCGTAGAACTTGTGTTGGGTCAGCCAGACGAAGTTGGAGGTCGCGATCGGCGCTTCCTCTGCGAACAGCGTGAACACGATTTCCCCCTTGTTCGTCATCATGCGGATCTGCTTGCCGAGTCGCTGCTCCGCGGGAAGGACGCCGGGAAACTGCGGGACGTTGGTGGAGGAAGGAGACACGGGGGTGGGGCTGCCGACGGGCGGCGGCGTGAAGGATGAAGAGGCGTTCGTGTTCGACGCGGACGGTTCGGCGTACGAGTCGGTGCGGGTCGGAGGCGGTGTTGCTGTGCAGCCGGCGCCGACAAGGACGAACGCGGCGAGGAGGGCGAAGCGGCGCATATTATTCGCGGGTGTCGGCAAGAAGCACAACGGCGTTCAGGTCCGCGCTCCAGCCGGCGATACCTGTGAAAGGTCCATCGACCGAGGCGATGGCGTCCGTGGCCAGATTCTGGAAGGCGTACTCTCCGGCCAAGGAAGGCGACAAGGAAAACAAGAAGCGGTCCGAGAGATATGCCACCCGCACGTCAGAGTCTTGCGGGACAGTCACTTTGCCGACCAGAGCGGGCCCCCCACTGCCGACCACAGGGATGGTATAGACATCATTGTCGAAGACCAATACGAGTTCGCTGCCATCCAGGGACCATTCCACCACCATACGGTGTGGCTTGCGGTCCTGCGCCGGAAACGTATATCGGACCCGTTCCCTCTCGGAGACCGCATCGACAAGTTCGATGCGCAAGGGCACAAGCGACGGCACATCATTCCCAAGCACCTCCGGCGGTTGCACGACCAGTTTGGCGAAGGCCGTACCGTCAGGCGACAAACCGAAATCGGCCTCCCACTCGCCTGGACCGACGCCGCCGACCGTGCCGTAACGGACGACGGCTGTTTCTTGGTCGTTGGCCACACGCATCCGATGCAGCGTGGTCCCCACGCCCCCAGAGTCACCATACATCTCGGTCCAAAGCACTTCTTTGTTGTCAGCGCTGAAACCAACGACACGCATCATGGACTCGATCGGCCTCTCCTCACCCGCCAGCTCGCCAAGCTCGATCGGATCACCCCGACCGCTCAACGGCACGGCCACGGCGCGGGTCGCCCCGACGCTTTCCGGATCGCTCAGCCCCTGACTGTACGCGTAGGCCAACCACGTGCCGTCCTTGGAAACGGCAAGCGACGAGATGAATGGTTTGGTCACGAGACGGACGGAGGTGACATCTTCGAGATTCACGCGCAGGATTCCCTCTTCGTCCGTCCAATACAGATACGTGCCATTCACGGCACGGGACTCGGGCCCGAGCGGATACGGCGTGTCCTTCAATATTAGGTTCCCAAGCGACGTCAGAAGACCCGTCTCTGCGTCCACGAGCTGTACCGTGATTCCCTGCCGGGCCGTCTCTTCCTGCTCCCCGAACATCTGGTCACGGACCTTCTGGAGTTCGCCGGAGAGGATACCGAGGTCGGCGTCCTTCTGCTCAAGCTGTTTGCCGAGGCCGGCGATTTCGTCGCGCATCAAAAAGACGGCCGAGGACAACACGCCGAGCGCCAACACGCCGAGCGCCACCGCGCCCCATACCGCGGCGTTCATGGCAATGCGGCCGAAGGCCACGGGGAAATGCACAATATCGTCCGGCTCCTGCATGATGCTCCGGACGATCTCGTGCCGTTCTTGCGTGCGGGCTTTGCGCTCCGCGCGCGTGGGCTTGCGCTTTCTAGTCATTGCACGTTGTCATTCTGAGACGGCAGCCGAAGAATCCTCTTAGTTTTTACTCGGGAAAGCACCGGAAGGATCCTTCGTTCCACTCAGGATGACAATATCGTATCACAGGCCTGCCAGGAAATCCTTCAACACCCGGGTAGCCAGCACGTCATCCTCGTTGTATTCCACGATCTTCTTGAGGGTGGCTGCGTCTTTCTTCTTGCGCCAGGCGTTGTACCACTCCACTGAGGCGCCGCCCGTCGCGCCCTTGGTCCGCCACTTGAAGCCCAAGTATTTGGCGAGGTCTTTCAGCGAGTAGAAATAGACCGGGAACAGCACGCTGCGCGCCGCGGTCTTCTGCAGGTCGATCATGTCCCCGAAACGCAGCAGCGCCTCCTTGGGCGCATCGTGGCGTTCCGTCAATTCCCGCACCACCATGTGCTCGTACATGCCGTAGTGGTAGATGGCGGCATCCTTGGGCAGCTTGGCAATCCAGGTGCAGAAGGCGCGCCAGACCTTGCCTTCGTCCTTCGGACTGCGCACCAGGAATTTTTTGTAAGTCGCTTTGCCGTTTTTCACGACCAGCGCGCCGTGGAGATAGTGCAGGTTGGGCTCGGGCACCGTGTCGGACTCGACGTCGTAGTAGACCTCGACCGAGGCCGTCGGAAACTCCGGCCGCTCGATGACGGCGTGGGTGTTCTGGACGTAGCAGAGGGCATGGTCGCGCAACCGCTCCAGCCGTCCGATCGGCAGATCCGTCTTCCGCCGCAGCGCGGCCAGGTCCACCTCGGCCATGTCGCTCACGGTCCGGATCCCCGCTTCGCGCAGGAGGACGTAGTCGTCGCGGCGGATGCGGTAGATCAGCGACACGTCGTTGCAGGACACCGCTTCGTCGCGGCAGGCCTCGAACCACGGCGTCTGTTTGCAGGACGAGGAAAAAAACGGCGCGGGCTTTTCGCCGTTCAGAATCTTTTCGATTTCTTCGCGCGTGGCGTGGAATTCGTCGATCAGCGGATCGATGGGGATGGCGATCTTCTCTTCGTGGGCGTTCATGATGTAGCCGTACTTCGGCCGAACGCCCTGAATGCGCTCCAGAAGGAGTGCGTAGAAAACAAGCTGGAAGCGGTGTTCGTCGCGGACCTCGGTGGCGCTTTTCACGTCGAGCGGCGCATACACGAAAGGGCCGAGCTTGGAGTGGCCTTTCTCAGGAACCAGAAAATCGGGAATGCCCAACCACTCCCCTTGTGCCAGGCGGCCGTGGTAAATCGGCACGCCTTTCCCCATCAGGTCGAGCGTCGTGGCGACGGCTTCGTCGGGGTCATCATCCGTGACTTCTTTCAGCCCCATCTTGGCCAGGACGCGCTTTTCGTGGGCGGCGCCGCGCTCCCAGATGGTTCTCTCGAAGTCGGACGGGGGAAGCTTGCGCTTCTCGTCACCGTGTACGTCGAACCACAGCGCCAGCGGGCACGTCAGGTAGCGGTAGAAGTGGGTGGCCGTGAGCTTCGGCATACTAGCGACGCAGCAGGCGGACGGCGACAAGGGTGGTGATCGGCACCGTCAGCACCAGACCGATCGAACCGACGAGGGTTCGTACCACTTCGGAAGCGATCATCTCGTTATTGATGACGTCGCGGAACGTCAGGAACGGCGCTTCATGGATGGAAAACAGCAGGACGAGCGGCAGCGACGCGCCGACGTAAGCCAGGAAGAGCGTGTTCACGACGGCCGCGGTGTGGTCGGTGCCGACCCGCATGGCGCGGCGGAACAGCTCCGCGCGCGTCAGCCCGGGGTTGGCCGAAACCAGCTCTTCGACCACGGCAGCCTGCGACACCACGACGTCGTCGAGGACGCCGAGCGTACCGACGATGACGCCGGCCAGATAGATGCCGACCATGTTCAGTCCGCTCGGAAAATGCAGGGCGAGGATCGACGCTTCCTCCGTGCCGAAGCCGGTGATGCGCGTCCAGGCCGTGAACGCCCACGCCAGGGCGCCGGTCAGCAGAAGGGAGAGCGCCACGCCGACCACGGCCGCGGCGGTCTGGCGGGTGCGGCCATGGGTCAGCAGGATGCCGACGGCGATGGCCGCCGCGGACACCGGCACGGTCACGAGAATCGGGTCGACGCCTCTGAGCAAGGTCGGAACGATGACGCCGAAGATGGCGGCAGCCGAAAGCGCCAGCGCGGCAAGCGCGCGCAGGCCGCGCGCGCGTCCCACGGCGACGACCACGGCCGCGAACAGCAGCGCCAGCCAGCCGAGCCGCGTGTCGCGCACGTAGTCCGTCACGTAAAACGTGTCGGTCCCGTCCGGGTCCTTGGACCACCAGACGATGACGCGATCCCCTTCCCGGTAGCGGCCCGCGGCAATCGTCGGGATGGCGCTGCCGTCGAACTCGACGCGCCGGCCGCGCATCGGTCCTTCCAAAAGTTCCAGCTCCAACTTCTGTTGGACGGCGTCCGTGCCGTTGTCCGCGGGCACCGTCCGTTCCTCGAGAACGCGCACGACTTTGGCGCGGAACAGCGTGTCCGGCGACTCGATCACCGCCGCGTTCTCGTCGACCGCAACATCCCCGACATCCGCGGCATGGGCGGAAAACGGGGCAATGAGCAGAACGAGGGTGAGCAAGAGGGCGCGCATAACCTAGAGAATCTACCGGACGGGCGCCTTCGCGTCGAGTCTGTCCCGAGCGGCAGTCGAAGGACCGCGGCCGGCCTGCCGGTGATGGCGCACGACGATGACCATTTTTGCAGCTTCGATCAGCACCACGGCGATGGCGGCGGTCAGCACGGCCGCGAACCATTGCACCGGGGCAAGCGGTGTTGTGGAAAAGACTCCCTGCAATTGTGGAATAAAGATGGGAACGCCGATGAGGGCCGAGGACACCACGGCCCCCATGTTGAGCCAACGGTTGGTGAACATCCCTCGCCCCAACGAAGGCGTGCGGACCTTGCGTACCACGAACACCATGAAAACGCTTTGGAGCGACAGTGTCACCAGCAACATGGTCCGCGTGACCACCAGATCGCCGGTCCACGTAAGGAATATCAGATACGCGGGAACCGTGACCAATGCGATAATGATCGCGATGGCGGCCAGCCACTGCTGGTAGTGCGGAGAAAAGAACGGGCGGCCGCGGCGTCGCGGCGCATCGCGTAGCACGGCTTCCTCCCCCGCCTCAAGCGCCAACCCAAAATTCAAGAACCCCGACTCCACGACATTGATCCACAGAATCTGCGGCGTCGTGAGGGGGAGAGGGAAACCGAGGAGGAGAGCCCCGATGATCAAGGAAATCTCCGCGAAGTCGTCGGCGATCATGTAGACGGTGGCCTTGCGCAGGTTTTGGAAGGCGAAGCGCCCTTCTTCGACGCTGCGCATGATGGTCCGGAAGTTATCGTCCAAGAGCACGATGTCCGCGGATTCCTTGGCCACGTCGGTGCCGGAGCCGAGGGCGATGCCGATCTCCGCGGCGTTCAGGGCGGGCGCGTCGTTCACGCCGTCGCCCGTCACGGCCACGGTCTCCCCCATCTTCTGCAACAGCTGCACGATGCGCAGTTTCTGGGCGGGTGTGACGCGTGCCACGACGGACAGCTTCGGTAACATCGCCCTGAGCGCGTCATCGGAAAGGCGCTCCAGCGTGGCGCCGTCGACGACCGCGTTCTTTCCGGTCGGCATGCCGATCTCGCGGGCCACGGCCTCCGCAGTCACGCGATGGTCGCCGGTCAGCATGATGGTGCGGATGCCCGCGGCCGCCGCGCCGGAGAGCATGGCCTTCGTTTCCGGACGCACCGGATCCTGCAACAGGAAGATGCCGAGCACCGTCAGTCCGCGCACGTCGTCCGCTTTTGGCGCACGGACTGGCGCCGGCATCTCGCACAAGGCCAGGCCGCGCAGCCCCGCACCCAACGCGGCGAGCATGGTGCCCTGCAGCCGCGCCTTGCGCGCGTCGGTCAGCGGCACGTCCTGACCCTCTTCGCGCACGTGCGTGGCGCGCGCCAGCAAAATGTCCGGCGCCCCGCGGACGATCATCCGGTTGCCGGTGACCACGCCGGCGAACTTGTAACTGGAGTCGAACGGCAGTTCCGCCCCGATCCGGGCGGCGCGGGCCAGCGGATCCATGCCGCAGCGTGCCGCGGCAAGCAGCAATGCCGTTTCCGTGGCGCTGCCTTTGGTGCGCCATTGCTCGTGCGGATCGGCCGGATTGTCCACCGTGACCGAGAGCCCGAGCGTCGCCGCCGCGAGCGCGTCGCGCGCATCCGGCGGCAGCGGCACGACGCCGTCGAGCGCGTGCTCGCCGTCCATGGTGAGCAAGGTGCGCGCCCGCATCTTGCCTTCCGTGATGGTGCCGGTCTTGTCGATGCAGATCACGCTGGCCGCGCCCAAGGATTCCACCGCTGCCATGCGGCGTACCAGGGATCCGGCCTTGAGGATGCGGCGCATGGCCACCGTCAATATGATGGTGATGGCGGGCAGCAATCCTTCCGGCACGGACGAGGCGATCAGCGCCACGACGGTCACGAACGCCGTGACCGGCGGTTCGCCGCGATACTGGAGGAGCGCGAACACGCCCGCGCCGATGACGAGCAGCGCTAACGTCAGCCAGCGCGCCAGACGCGTCAGTTTTTCCTGCAACGGCGTCTGTGGTTCGCGGGTGGCGCGCGTCAGCGCCACGATGCGGCCCAGTTCGGTGCGCGAGCCGGTGGCCACGACCAGCGCGCGTCCGGTACCCGCGTCCACGGTCGTCCCCAAATAGAGCATGTCGACGCGGTCGGCCATGGCCGTCTCCGCCGCGACCGGATCCGCCGTCTTCGCCACGGGATCGGACTCGCCGGTCAGCGCCGCTTCTCCCACATGCAGCTCGGCGCTCACGATGACGCGGGCGTCGGCCGCGACCTTCATGCCGGGTTTGAGCACCAGCAGGTCGCCGGGCACCACGTCGGCCGAAGAAATCTCGTGCTCCCGGCCGTCGCGCAGCACGCGCGCCCGGTAGTCCAAGAGCGCCAGGATCTTCTCAATGGCCTGATCGGCCTTGTACTCCTGGATCACGGCGAACCCGATGTTCAGCACGATCACGACCGCCAAAACCGCAGCGTCGACGACATGGCCCACGGCCAAGGACACCGCCGCGGCGCAGATGAGCACGAGCGCGATGGGATTCGAAAGATTGCCGTACAGAATGCGGCCCACCCCATGCCGCGGCGGGCGAGGCAGCGCATTCGGCCCGTGTTCGCCGCGCCGGCGCTCCGCTTCCGCGTGCGCCAGGCCGCGCTCCGCGTCAACGCCAAGAGCCTGGGCCGCTTCCGCGGCACCAAGGGCGTGCCAGGCCGGCACCTGAGCGGTGTCCAAACGCGTGGGCATGTTGACGTGTCGTCTTCTCCATTCTATAGTGTGCGCCTGAGTCCGGCCAACCCCGCTCAGCGGGGGCGAGCGGCTCTGCTCATTCACTCTGATTGCACGGCAACATCCGTGCGTTCAATGGCACTTGAAGAGGTGTCCTTACGTCTTGGCATCGCCCTCCTGTTGGTGGTCGGCATCATGACGATTCCGTTCTTCCTCGAAAGCCGGGGTTGAACGAAAACCCCGCCGGGGGTTCCTGTGGAGAGCAGGCCCTGTGCGGGGCTTTTCATTTCTTCGGACGGGTGTTACGCTCACCGTACACGTATGGCAGAATTCGACGCCCATCGGCGCTGCGACCAGTGCGGCGAAATCCACGACGAAGGAGAGGACGCCCCCAACGAGGGGGAACATCTCGCCAAAGTCGCGGAAGAAGCGTTCTTCGACCTGGTGCGCGACAACATCAAAAAGCGACTGCTTGCCAAGCATGCCGACGAGGTCGAGCACGCTACGGACATCGCGCTCGAGGCCATGAAGCTCCTGTGGCGCGAAGACATGCGCGGCACGCACGACGACTCGGCCTGGGAAACGCTCCATCTGCGGGCGTTGGCCATCTGGAAGAAACCCGGCAGCTCCTGAGACAGATCAAAAGAGCCCCCTGCAGGCAGGGGGCTCTTTGTTAGGACGCGAAGCGGCCGAAGAGAAGCGCCGCGTAGACGACGTAGGCGAGGATCAGCACGACGCCCTCGCCGCGGCTGATTTCCCGACGTTTCCGTCCGCGCCACAGCAACAGGACGATGAGGACAAGCGCGCCCATCAGCACGCCGAGATCGGCGTTCAACGTGATCGGCCAGGGCAACGGCGTCACCAGGGAGACGGCACCGAGAACGAACAACGTGTTGAAGATGACGGACCCGATCAGGTTGCCCGCGACGATATCGCCTTCCTTGCGCCAGGCGGCGACGAGCGTCGTCGAAAGTTCCGGGAGCGTCGTGCCGAGCGCGGCCAGAGTCAGGCCGAGGAGAGTTTCCGGCAGCCCCCAGAGCGCTCCAAGATCCGTGAGCGCCCGGACGAACGCCGCCGCGCCGAACCACAGGGCAAACACGGAGACGAACACCTCGAGCAAGGCCTTCGGGATGGAGTGCGCGCCGATGAGCGACACGCGGTAGGCGTGACGGAACCGGAAATGCTGGATGAGCCGCATGCCGTCCATCCCCTTCTCGACGAGGAGCGCGTAGATGAAGACGGAAAACAGCCCAAGGAACAGCAGACCGTCGCGGAAGGACAGCTGATTGGTCGCGGAAAGGGAGTACCAGCGTTCGTTGGCAAGCAACGCCAGCAGCACGGTGGCCGCAATGGCGATCGGCACGTCGCGCACCAGCGTCGCCCGCGGCACCGTGACCGGTCCGACCACGGCCGCGCAGCCGAGGATCAGCAGCGCGTTGGCGATGTTGGCGCCGGCGATGTCGCCGAGCCCGATGACCGCGTTGCCGGTGAGCGCGGCGGACAGGTTCAAAAAGAATTCCGGCGCGCTGGTGCCGAAGGCCACGACCGTGAGCCCGATCACGGCCGGCGGAATCTTCAACCGCAGCCCGAGCACGGAACCGCCATGGACGAGGAATTGGGCGCCTTTGAACAGAAAGACGCCGCCCGCAAGGAGCAGGAACAGCGGGAAGAACATGCCCTGATTATACCATCAGAGCGGGACGACTTGCTCCCAGGGGAATTCGGCGCGGCCGAAATGGCCGTAGGCGGCGGTGGCGCGGTAGATGGGCCGGCGCAGACCCAGACGCTCGATGATGGCTTGCGGACGGAAGTCGAAATGTTTCCTCACGAACGCGGAAAGGTCCTTGCCGTCGCCGGATTTGGCGGACAGCATCATGGGTTCGGCGCGGCCGATGGCATAGGCCACGGAGACAAGCACGTTCTTGGCATGGCCGTTGGCAACCAGCGACTTGGCGGCGAAGCGGCACATGTAGGCGGCCGAACGGTCCACCTTGGTCGGGTCTTTTCCGGAAAAAGCGCCGCCGCCGTGCGGCAGCAACCCGCCATAGGTATCGACCATGAGCTTGCGGCCGGTGAGCCCGGTGTCGGCGGCGAATCCGCCCATGACGAACCGGCCGGTGGGGTTCACGAGCACTTCGACGCCGGACAAATCGCCCACCACGGGCAGGATGACGTGTTCGCGCACCAAGAGTTCGATCTCGTCTTCGGCCATGGCCTCGTCGTGCTGCGTCGAAACAAGCACCGAACGCAGCGCGCTGTTCTCAAACGTCACCTGGGCTTTGCCGTCCGGCTTGATCCAGGCAAAGGCCGGATCGAGGCGCCGGAGGTCGGCCAGCCGCTTCGTGAGCGCGTGCACCATCATCACGGGTTTGGGCATCAGCTCCGGCGTTTCCGCGGCCGCGTACCCGTACATGATCCCTTGGTCGCCCGCTCCGCCGGTGTCGACCCCCATGGCGATGTCCGGCGACTGTTTGGCGACATGCACCAGCACGTCGATGTCTTCGGCGTAGCCGATGTCGGCGTAGACCTTACGTGCCAGAAGCTCCACATCGACGTCGGCGCTCGAGGTGACTTCGCCGCCGACGATAAGCACGCCGTGGCCGCCGAAGGCCTCAACGGCCACGCGGCTCATCGGGTCGCGCGCAAGATACGCGTCCAGGACGGCGTCGGAAACCTGGTCGCAGACCTTGTCCGGATGCCCCTCGGTGACGGACTCAACGGTCTTCCACATACCGCCAGAAGGTAACATGCTATACTGTTGCGGTCTATGAACCGCAACACGGGCATTGCCGTGGCCATCATTATCATTGCCGGACTCGCGGTGTTCGGCATCCTCTGGACGCTCCCCCAAGCGGACAGTTACCTGCCGCAAGAAAAACGGCTCCCTGCCGCGGAAACAGCCGCGCTCCCCTGATCCTGTCATCCTGAGCGAAGCGAAGGATCCTTCCAGTGTTCGCCCGGGTGAATACCCGAGTGACTGCTGGAAGGATTCTTCGTCACTGCGTTCCTCAGAATGACACTACTCGTGCGGCGGCGTGAACACTTCGACGGTGTCCGAGACCGACAATCCCGGTTTGCCTCCCCCGCCGACGACGTAGACCTTGCCGCCAACGACCGCGGCGCCGAGCCCATGCCGGCTGGTCGGCATCGGCGTGGCGTCCTGCCAGCGCTCCGCGAGCGGATCATACCCGTCCACCTCGCGGAAGGTGTGCGTGACCGCCTCTCCGCCAAAAATCCAAATCTTCCCGTCCACGACCGCCGCCGCGATGCCGCCGCGTGCCCGCGGCATTTCCGCGCCGTCCATCCAGCGGTTCTCCCGCGGATCGTAGACGGAGACGGTCGCGCGGTTGGCGAGCAAGGAGGCGTGCCGACCGCCGAACACGTAGAGTCTGCCGCCGATTTCGGCCGCGGCCAGGTGGTCGCGCGGGTCGGGCATGGCCGCCTTTTCCTTCCAGACGCCGGCCGAGGCGTCGAGGACGTAGAGTTTTCCGGAAAGGCCGGCCGAATCGACACCGCCGACGACGTAGATGTCGCCATCGACTTCGGCCGCAGCGGCGCCGCCCAAACCGTCAGGCAGGCGCGGCAGCTCGGCCCAGGTGCCGATCACCGAATCGAACGCGTAGACCTCGGGGAGCGGCGTGAATCCGGCGCCGGTGAAACCGCCGATGGCGTAGAGCACGCCGTCGGCGCCGACGACAGCGACGTGGTGCGCCGGGCGCGGCAGCGGGGGCAGCGATTCCCAGACGCCCGTTTCCGGATCAAGCCGTTCCACCGTGTCGAGAGTCCGTCCCAGGCCGTCGAACCCGCCGACCGCATAGACCTTGCCATCCACGGCGGCGACGCCCACTTCCGTGCGCGAGGTCAGCATGTGCGGCGCAGCTTCCCACAAGCCGCTTGCGGCATCGCCGGCGGGCAACGCTTCGGTCCGGAAGAACCGTTCGACTTCCACGGAACGCACGTACCAGACGTAGAGCGCAACGACGGCCACGACCAGCGCAAAGAAGACCGCGATCCGTTTGTGGGCGTAGGTGCTTCTGTCGAGTCTCATAGGTCGGACACGTCGCTCAGGAATCCGCGCTTCTTCGGTTTCGCCGGGACGGGGTCGCCGTTGGCATCGCGTTCGATGGTCTCGTCCGCGTCGGCATCGGACGCATCGTCGGCCCCATCCAAGGTGCTCCCCCGTTCAATCGTCATGCGCTCCACGGCATCCTCGTCCATCTCCCCCAGAAATGGGGAGGGCTGCATCACCGTCAGCTTATCATAGCCGGCCACCACCGGGTACGTGAGCAGCAGCTGCCGCCGGGCGCGCGTGACGGCCACGTAAAACAGGCGGCGTTCCTCTTCGATGCCGTTCTCTTCTTCGTAGGCGCGCGGGTGCGGAAAGCCCTGGTCCGTGAGGTGCATGACGAACACCACGTCCCACTCCAAGCCTTTGGACTGGTGGACCGTGGAAAGCACGATGCGGTCGCCCTGCTCGTCTTCTTTGCCGCGCTTGGCGCCGTAATCTTCCTTGAGGGAAATGTCCGTCAGGAAACTTTCGACGTCCTTGGCCTTCTCGGCGAAGGTGGCGAACTGCTCAAGGTCTTCGAGCCGGTCGCGCCAGTTCTCATGCTCCTGCTCGAGATGGTCGCTGTAGCCGCCCTTGATGACGGCGCGGATGATCTCGGACGGTTTGGTTTCCTTGCCGAGGTCGCGCAAGATGGCCGAGACGTCCTCCCAGCCGACGCGCGACTTCGGCGTCAGCAGGTCTTCGACCGGCATGGCGCGGACGAGCGAGAGCGACTCGAGCTGCGTGGTGCGGTCGGCGATGCGTCCGGCCGTGGCCGGCCCGATCCCCGCGAACATGCCGAGGATGCGCATCCAGGCGATCTGGTCGCGCGGGTTCTGGACGAGCTTCAGGAAGGCAACCATGTCCTTGATGTGGCCGCGCTCGAAGAACTTCATGCCGCCCCGGTAGTCGTAGGAAATGCCGCGGCGCATCAGTTCGAATTCGAGCGCGCGGGAGTGGTGCGTGGCGCGGAACAGCACGCACATCTGTCCGAGCGGCACGCCTTCGCGCTCGAGGGCCGCCACCATGCTACCGATGAAGGCCGCCTCCTCGTCGGCGTTGGCCGCCGGAGCGACCACCGGTTTCGCGAAGGGCTTTTTCACTGCTTTCAGCTCCTTGGGGAACTGCCGCGTGTTGTTGGCGATGACGTCGTTGGCCACCCGCAAGATTTCCGGCGTGGAGCGGTAGTTGGTGACGAGCCGGAAGGTCTTGGCCTTGGGGTAACGGTCCGGAAACGACAGGATGTTCTCGATCGTCGCGCCGCGGAAGGCATAAATAGATTGGGCGTCGTCGCCCACGACGAGCAGGTTCTTCGTCGGCCCGACCATCTTGTCGACGATCAACCCTTGGAGCGTGTTGGTGTCCTGGTACTCGTCGACGAGCACGTACTTGAACTGGCGGGACAGCGATTCCTGCACCGCCGGATGCGCGGTCAGCAGTTCCAACCACAACTCGAGCAAATCGTCGAAGTCGACGGCGTTGGCAATCCGCTTTTTGTCGCGATAGACGCGGGCGATGTCCTCGGCTTGCGCCGCGAACGGCTCCCAGGCCGGATACTTCATGTCGAGCGCTTCCTGGATGGGACGGCGCGTGTTGCGAGAAAATGACAGGGCGTCTGAAAGCACCGAAGCCGAGGGGACGCGCTTGGCAGTGCCGTCCACGAACAGGTCCTTGGCGGCCAGTTTCATCAGGTCACGGCCGTCTTCCTGATCGAGGATGGTGAAATTCGGCTGGAGGCCGACCTTGCCGGCGTGGATGCGCAGGAAACGGTTGCCGACCGCATGGAAGGTACCGGCCACGAGCCCCTTCGGGAAGGTGCCGACGAGGTCGGTCACGCGGTCGGTCATTTCCTTGGCCGCCTTGTTGGTGAAGGTCAGCAGCAAAATGTCGGACGTCGCCACGCCGCGCTCCAAGAGATACGCCACGCGGTAGGTCACGGTCCGGGTTTTGCCGGATCCGGCGCCGGCCAACACCAGGCAGGGCCCGTCTCCATGCAAAAGGACGTCGAGCTGTTCCCCGTTCAGCGCCTTCCGGTATTTTTCGGTGTCCACCTCACGCAGCGGCGCCTCGTCGATGCGGTACGTCTTTGGCATGGCCGCAGCTTACCGGACCCGCGGAAAAAAAAGAACGGCGACCCGTCCGGCCGCCGGCGCAGGAGCTGGTCCCGCGTCTGCTGCTAGTGGATCGCCGCGGACTGCGGCACGTCGCTGACCGCGCGGACCGGCTTGAGCGGGACCTCGAGGACGGCGACCAGGATTCCGACGAACTCCTTGGCTTCCTTGAGCCCGCCGTTGGCGAGCGTGCGCCGACCGTCGCGGACCGCGAGCACTGCCTCGTCGTAGGGCAACCCTTCGATGCCTTTGAGCTCCGGCACGCGGCTCGCGAAACGGCCCAGCCGGTTCTCCAGCTCCCTGCCGAGGTCCGCCGGCAACTTCTCGCCGGCCAGCAGCGAAAGGTCGCGGTGGATGGCCCCCAGCTCGACGCGCTCGATCGTCAGGATGACGAGCTCGCGCGCCCGCTCCAGCGCCTGCCGGAGTGGCTCCACCTTGTGCTCCTTGAGCGCCACGGCGGCCACGAGCATCTGGTCCTCGATTCTGCGCCGCAGCGAGAGGAAGGGCTCCGCGTGGAAGACCTTCCCCATCTGCGTCAACCGCTCGATCGCCACGCCGATGCGCAGCGCCGGCCGCGAACCACCCGACCACTCGGTGTCGAGCAGCTCGCTCTCCTTGATGGCGCCCCGGAGCACCTTCTCCACCGCCGTGCAGGTGCGGAAGTGGAGGGTCAGCTCCTGCTCCAGCACCATGAGCTGGAGCGCGAGGCGCGGCCCGATGCTCCGAATGTCGTCGACGCGGCCGTTGACGCGGCGGAGACCGGCCAAGAGCCGCGCGCAGAGCGCGCCGACGTTACTGCGCCCCTTGCGGTCCTTGAGCAGCAGGCTTCTGCCGAACTGTTCGAGCGCCTCCTGCTTCCTGGGCAGGCGACTGCCGTCGAGTGCCTCGACGAGCTTGCTGATCAGCGCCTTCAGGTGGAGCGCGTCCGCCGGCTCGAGCCGACGCACGGCCCGCATGTAGGCGAGCGCGTCCTTCGCCGTGTCGGACGTCGCGAGCATCTTCTCGAGCTCGCCCGGCTTGACGCTGCCGTTCTCCGGCTCGTAGCCGACGATGGCGTGCAGCGTGCCGCGCTGCGCGGACAGCAGGTCGCGGTACCGGCTGTGGCGCAGCTCGCGCTTGCCCGGATCCGCGTCGTCCCACTCGCGCCAACGCGGCAGCAGCACGTCGCCCTCGGTGAGCGCGCCCTCGGGCCTCACCACGATGTGGATCTTCGTCCCGTTCTCCGGCTGGAGCACGAACAGCCGGATCCGGCCGCCGCCCACAATGACTGTCACGGCATGGAATCCTCCCACGCCGTGCTTCCCGTTTCTCGACTTGTCGAAGGCCAAAATGTCCTTCCTTTCTGTGGAGCCGAAGATATCCAAGAAAGACCTTCCGGTCAAGGAGGGCGAATAAAAAAGAGTCGCTGAACGTTTCCGTTCAGCGACTGCGCTTCGCGAGCGACGCGAGAGCGGCCTCGGCGGCTGCCTTCTCCGCTTCCTTCTTGTTGCGTCCCGTGCCGCGGCCGAATTCCTGGCCATTCTTGCCGCTGGCGCACACTGCGATCTCGTAGACCGACGCATGGTCGGGCCCGGTCACGCGGATGACTTCGTAGACCGGCGGACGGGAACCCCGCTGCTCCAGAAGCTCCTGCAGCCGCATCTTGGGGTTCTTCGACTCCCCCATGCGAAGCTGGGCAGCGAAGGCCTTTCGGAACAGATTTCGACAGGCCTCTTCGCCCTTGTCGCGGTAGACGGCGGCGAAGATCGCAGCGAGGCACTCTTCACGGATGCGGTCGGTGATCGAACCCCCCTGTCCCTTGCCGAGACGGACCACGTCGTTCAGACTCCATGCCTTTGCCACGCTGACGCGGTCGGCGATCGCGGCGTTCAACGCCTGGGCCGCCGGACCCGGATCTTCTCCAGGCAGGTCCACGAAGACCTCGGCGCCCAGGAAGTTGAGCAGGTGTGCACCCAGGAACGCCAGCCGGGCGTTGTGCATCGTGCCGGGGTTCTCGTGTGCGAACGAGCGGTGGGTGAGCGCCTGGACGAGTAGCTCCGGGTCCTCGAACTTCACGCCGATGCGGGATTGCAGCACGGCGAGCTTCTCCTTGTACTCCACTGGATCCTCCTTTGGTTCCGATTCCAGTGACGCGGGAGTATGCCCTATTTTCCTGGTTTTGTCAACCCTACAGCACCCGGGCGATGACGCACTTGAGGTAGTTCCCCTCGCGGAAATGGATGGGCTGGGGATGATCCGGCCCGGCGCCCCGGAACTCGAGAATCTGCAGCGGCCGCCCGGCCCGGAGCGCGGCCAGATGGAGCATGTTGGAAAACAATTCCGGCGTGACGTGGTGGGAACAACTGGCCGTCAGGAAATAGCCGCCCGGCGCAACGAGGCCGATCGCCGCCGCGTTCATCTTCGTGTAGGCCTTGAGCGCCCGCTCCAGCGACTCAGTGCCCTTAGCGAAGGCCGGCGGATCGAGGACGACGACGTTGAAGCGCTCCCCCGCGCCGGTGAAGCTGTCGATGGCGTCGAAGGCGTCCATGACCATCCAATCCTCGTTGCGGGAGACGAATCCGTTCTTGAGGACGGTGGCCTGGCCGAGCTCAAGCGCGGCCGCGGAGCGGTCCACGGAAATGACGCGTGCCGCGCCGCCCGCGAGCGCATTCACGGTGAAGCCGCCGGTGTAAGAAAACAGGTTCAGAACCTGCGCGTTCTTGCAGTAGCGGCGCAGGGCCACGCGGTTGTCGCGCTGGTCGAAGAAGTAACCGGTCTTCTGTCCGGTATGGACGTTGACCACGGCGCGCAGGCCTTCCTCGAGGATTTCCATCGGACCCTCCGGCACGGTGCCGCGCCGCACCCCCACGGGTTCGCCGGTCAGACCGTCCGCCTTGCGGCTGCCGACGTCGGAACGTTCGAAGATGCCGCTCGGACTCAGCACCTCCATCAGCGCGTCCAGAATCGTCTCGCGGAAAAAATCGGCCGCGGCCGCCTGGAACTGCACCACCAGGACCGTGCCGTAGCGGTCCACGACGAGCCCGGGCAGGCCGTCGCCCTCCGCGAACACCAGCCGGTAGCTGTCGGTGACGCGGCGGTCGAAGAGCGTCTCGCGCAACGCCACGGCCGCGCGGATCTTGTTGATGAAGAAGGCCTTGTCGACCGGCTCCTGATCGCGCGTCAGCATGCGCACCAAAATCTGCGACTTAGGGTTGTGGAAGCCGCGGCCGAGGAACCGACCCTCGTGGTCGCGCACGTCAACGACGCCGATCGATGCGGCGTCGCTTTTGCGGCGGTCGATGCCGCCCGAGAAAATCCAGGGATGTTCCGCGAGCACGGTGCGTTCGCGACCCTCTTTGAGCGTCACGTGCATAGCTGCCAAAACCAGCATCCGGCACTCAACCCTTGCATCGTCATGTTCATATCTTGGCCGTCACGGCCGGTCGCATCACTTGTCCTCCGTACGAACAGTATAACAGCAGCCCCGCCTTTCTGCAGGCGGGGCTGAGAAACCGAGGAGGTCTGGAAGGTCTCCGACTCACCGGAGTTCCGAACCTTCCGACCCGGACTCCGACGCATCGTCGTCTTCGCTCCCGCCATCATCGACGGCATCGTCGTTCGAATCGTCATCGGCCGTTTCGGACTCCGACGCCTCTTCCGCATCAGCATCCTCGACATCTTCATCATCGTCGTCGATTTCCGACTCGACCTCGCGGGTCGCCTCCATCGCTTCGTCAATGTCGGCCTGCGTCGATGAAGAAAATCGAGCGCGCACCGCCTCGAGCCGCGATTGACTCTGGTCCAAGGACGCGCCCAGCGCAGCGGCGATCCGACTCACCGTCTCGGGCGGCAGTTCCGCCAGCGTCTCCTTAATGTCCTGCATGTACTCCTCGACGCGCCCAGCGGCCTCAGAGACCGCTGCCTCATCAAGCGTTTCCTGATTCTTCGCGAGTGCCTCGATCTCTTCCGCGCGGCGCGCGGCGAAGCGAGTCTTTACATCAACCTTCTTTTCGGATGAGAGGACGAAGGCCTCTTGAACGCGTTCTGTTGTGATCTTCACGCCGTAGAGGGCGTCTCCAGGAAGATCGTTTTGTGCGGCTGCAACGGCGGCCCCACCGCCGCCGAGCAACATTGCGATAACGAGAAAGAATGCAATCATAGGTTTCCATTGAATGAATAAACCGGGAGTCACGACCATCCCGTGGGAAGAGACGGCGCGAGGAATCGACCGAACGGCGAGTTCGGCGAGCAACGGCTCGCGCCATGCGCGAACTCGGCCCTCATACCCCCGAAGGGACCGGGCAGAACGGAAGAGTTCCTCTGGAGTGCGTCGCTTCATATGCCGGGAATATGACGCGGCGAATCGGCCTCGACCAGGGCCTGCCGCAGGGCGCGTACCCCCCTATGAAGGGAGACGTAGACGGTCCCTGCATTCTTACCGGTAATCCGGGAAATCTCGGAAATACTCAGTTCATCAAAGTACCGGAGGGTCAACACCAGGCGATGGTGTTCGGGGAGTGAAGAAAGCGCCCGGCGGAGCAAGGATGCGTGCTCACGGATCTCGGTTGCAGCAGCAAGATCCTCTCCCGACGCGACCTCCCACCGTCCATCTTCGCACAGTTCCTCAAGGGAAAGATCAGATGACGCGCGCCGGCGGGTGCTGTCGACGAATGCATTCTGCGCGGTGCGGTACAGGAAGGCGCGGAATGCCCGAATGGTATTGCCCGTGCGGAGGTGTTCCCAAGTCCGTAGGAACGCCTGACTCGTGACATCCTGCGCCGTCTCATGGTCGCCGCTCCGGAAGAGCATGTGCCGATAGACGGGAATCGCATATCGGTCGTAGAGCATCGCGAAGGCTTCCGCATCGCCGGCTGCAGCGCGCATGAGGAGCGTGCTGTCAGATTCCAAAAGCGGATCGCTCATGCTACCAGGAGCTGCTTCCGCCGCCGCCGAAACCGCCGCCGGAGAACCCGCCGCCCGACGAGAAGCCGCTCGATCCGGACGCGGCGGAGGAGGCCGGACGGGAGGCGGTGCCAACCGTCGAGGCCATGTTGTTGAGGGAGTGGGCCAGCATGTTGGGATTCCACTGCGTGCCGGCGTACCACGACGGCGCCTTGGCGAGCGCGCCGGCGAAGGCCGCCGCCCACTGCGCCACGACGCCGAAGACCACCGCGTAGGGCAGGTACTGCTCGAACATCCCCTCCTTCTCCTGCCACTTCAGCCGGTCGCGTTCCGCCGTTTCCAGGAACAGCTTGAAGCCGCGGGCGTGGTCGCGGGCCAGCGCGCCCTTGTGCGTCGCCTTGGGCATGATCTTCCCGAAGACCACGAACAGGATGGCCACGATGCCGAACGAAATGTATCCGGCGAACCCGAGCGGAATCCAGAACATCAGCACGACGATGGCAATGCCGATGCCGTAGAAAAACTTGCGGACGCGTTCCGGGTTGCGCACGAAGTACTTCTCGGCGGCGAGGCGCGTGTAGGTTTCATCGGACAGCTCATCGAAGAGTTTTTTGAGCGTGCCCGCGCTTGCCGTGAGGCTCGTCTCGTCGCCGTCCTTGAAGAGGCCTTCATACAGCCGCTTCTCGACGCCGGAAAGCGCCGTCGGAACCTTGTCCGTCTTCGTGAGCGTCCAGCCGTCGGATTTCTTTCCCTCGCCGATCGGTGCCATGCGCAGGAACCCCTTCACGGCCAGGGAGACGATGCCGGCCGAGACGTCGCGCGGGTGGACGCGCGCGTCGAGGAGGGTGCCCAAGGAGACGGGGTCCATGCCCTGCGGCGGCTCGTATTCGGCGATGATGGTATGTCTGCCCTTCGAGTCGCGCCCGTTGAACCACCACGCCCCGAACAACAAGATGAACACGAGCACCGGCAGGCCGAACACCGCGTTGTCCCCCACGAACCAGCGCACGCGGTCAAACGCGGTCGGCAGGGCGATGACGCCTTTCGGCATGCCGACGACGATGGTCATCGGCTCGCGCGCCGTGAACAACAGCTGGCCGTCGCGTTCGACGATCGAACAGCGCGTATCGTCCGTGCTTCCGAGCGGCCCGGCGAAGCAGCGGGTCTTGATATCCGAGAGCGCCACGCCCTGCGGCGGCTGGACCGAGGCCGAAACGTCGGCCGGCAGATCTTCATGGTTGAAACCGACGACGTTCCAATAGAACTCGTCATGTTCCGGGAAGGCGTTCCACGCGCGCTCCAGCACCGACTTCACGCGGTAGTGGACCGGGCCGGTCACCTCGACCGCCGCGTCGCCGATCTTCACCTCGAGGTTGTCACCGTTGCGGTTCGTCTCGAACGGAATCGCCTTTCCCCGCGCGTCCGTGACCGAGAGGACGCGCAAGCGGATGGAGCGGCGGTCGCCGGAATCCGTCCGGTAGCGGACGGGGACTTTCCAGATCAGCCCGTGGCGCGGCACCTGGAAGTCGACTTGGATGTCTTCGGTGACGTAGATTGCACCGCCCGGGTCGAAGACGTACGAAGCGTCGAACGTTGAGAATTCGTAGGCCGCCGCGGACGCCGAAACCGGCGCGATCACGAGCGCGGCGGCGAATGCGGCGAGGACGAGGCGGAGACGCATAGCAGGATCAACGCAGGTAGCGTTCTTTATTGGCGACATGCTCGGAAAAGGTCCGCGCATAGTGCACCTGTCCCTCGGCATCGGTCAAAAAGTAGACGTACGGATTCGGCGTCGGGGCGAGCACGGCCTTGATCGCCGAAAGCGACGGGTTGCTGATCGGCGAGGGCGGCAAACCACGGTTCTGATAGGTGTTCCAGGGCGAATCGATGTCACGGTCGGCGCTCGAAATGGACGGCGTCTTCTTGCCGGTGACGTAGTTGACGGTCGAGTCGGCTTGTAGCGCCATCCCCTCTTTGAGTCGACGCTGGAAGATGTCGGCGACGATCTTGCGGTCTTCGTCGCTGCGCACTTCGCGCTCGATGATCGAAGCCAGCGTCACGACCTCGTACGGCGTTTTCCCCAAACGCTCAACCTCCGCATAGGGGAAGCGGAATTCGAAATTCACGAGCATTCTCCTGGCGATCTCTTTGGCCGTGGCATCGGCGGCAATGCGGTAGGTGTCGGGAAAGAGGAATCCTTCGAGCGTCGTGTCTTTCGTCATCGCAGAGATCACTGGGAAATCCGAAAAACTCATCGCATGCGTGGTAACACCGACCGACGGCGGCGTACCGACAGCTGCGTACCACTCGTCGACGTTCTTCAGTGCGCCCTGTACCACGAGGTACTCCCCCATCTCGCGGATGCCCCAGCCCTCGATCAGCGTGATCGTCCGTTCTTGGATGCGCCCGTTCGTCAACCAGTCGATGACGGTGGACATCGACGATCCTTGACGGAATGTATACGTCCCCGGACGCAATTCGTCGTCGCTCCCTTTGAGTTTTGTTTCCACGCGAAAAAACCAACTGCTGAAAATAACGTGCTCTTGTTTCAATCGTCGAGCCACGGAAGCGGCGGATTCACCCGGCGCGACGGTGAAGGCGACGTCAACTGGGGCGAACTCTTCCCTCGCCCGGAACATGCCGTATGTCACTCCGATTCCCACCAGCACCAATGCGGCAATCGTCGAGATCGCAGCGAAAATGATGAAGCCGCGTTTCATACGCCCAGCGCTTCCAGCGCACGGTAGCCCGCGCCCATCTGCAGGAGCGAGGCCAACTCGCCGCGCTCCAACATGCCGCGTAATTCGTCCGCCGTCACCCAGATGAGTTCGGCCTGCTCTTTGGGATCGTTCTCCGCTTCACCGGCCTTCGTCGCATTGCGGCCGAGGAACAGCGTGATGCGATTGCTCGACGACGTGGGGAAGATCCAATAGGCGCCCAGCAGCTCGAGGTCGGCGGCGAATCCGGTTTCTTCTTTGAGCTCGCGCGCCGCGGTCTGCTCCGGTGCTTCTCCCTTCTCCATCCGGCCCATCGGAAACTCGAGGACCGCCTGACGGACGCCGTGCTTGTAGATGCGCTGGATCATGAAGCGGCCGTCGGCGGCGACCGGCACGACGACAACGCCGTCCACGCCGTCGTTGACGAAGTACTCGTAGCTGCTGCCGTCGGGCAGGCGCACCACGTCCTTGCGGATGTGCCACCAACGGTTCTGGAACGCGGTCTCGGTCGATTCGACCTTCCAGGGTTCGTGCATATCAGAGAAAAAAGCCCGTTCTGTCCAAACGTCAGCATGATACAATATCCGACGTGAATCACCGAGCCCGAAACCTGGCCGGAATCGTCGTTGCGACGGTCATCTTCACCTGTTTCCAGGTGTTTTTGCAATGGACCCAAGCAACGGAGCGTGCCGCACGTCCAACGCAGCTCGGTGTGACCTTCGCGCCCAGCCAGGCGCGCTACCTGGGCCAGGATCCGGAACGCACCTTCCGGCTGCTCCTGGACGAGATCGGCGTGCGCCACTTCCGGCTCTCGGCGTATTGGAACGCGAGCGAGGCCGAGTCGGGCACCTACGACTTCTCGGAAATCGATTGGCAGGTGGCCGAAGCCGAACGGCGCGGCGCCACGGTGGTCCTGGCCGTCGGCCGCCGGCTGCCGCGCTGGCCCGAGTGTCACGATCCGGGTTGGCTGGCGGGCTTGGATCCGACCGAGGTCCGCGAAGCGCAGCTCGCCTACGTACGCGCCGCCGTCGAACATCTGCGCGGCTCTTCCGCGATCATCGCCTGGCAGGTGGAGAACGAACCGTTCCTGCACATCTTCGGCACCTGCCCGCCGCCGGACAAGAAATTGCTTGAACAGGAAATCGCACTGGTGCGGTCGCTCGACAATCGGCCGGTCGTGATCACGGAAAGCGGTGAACTGTCGACCTGGCGGTACGCCGCGGCGCTCGGCGACGCGGTGGGCATCAGCATGTACCGCATCACCTACACGCCGCTCCTGGGCTACTACCCGTACCTGTTCACCCCGAATTTCTACACCGTCCGCGCCGACCTGATCGCGCTGCTCACCGGCAAGCGCACCATGGTGACGGAACTCCAAATGGAACCGTGGCTGAAAGTCGGCATCACGGAGAGCACGGTCGCCGAGATGTACCGCTCGCTCTCGCCCGAACAGTTCAACAAGAACGCCCGCTATGCGCGGGCGGCCGGCCTCTCCCCCATGTACCTGTGGGGGGCGGAATGGTGGTTGTGGATGAAGGAGGAAAACAACGTGCCGGAGTTCTGGGACGCGGCCAAAACGCTGTTCCGATCCTAGAGCACGTTCTTGAACTTCCGACGCTCGATTTCCTGCACCAGTTTTTTCACGTCCTGCGCCCTCTCGCGGGAGGCGACCAAAATCGCGTCTTCCGTTTCCACCAGGATCAGGTCTTCGACGCCGACGGCGCCGATGAACTTCCCGGTTTCGCTGAAGAGCAAGTTGCGCTTGCCGTCGATGACCACGGCCTTACCTTTCACGACGTTGGCATCCTTGTCGCCGGCAAGAATGTCATGGACGGTACGCCAGTGGCCGACGTCGGTCCAACCGAAGTCGGCGGGGATGACCAGCATCCCCTTTTCTTTTTCCAGCAGCGCGTAGTCGATGGTGATCGACGGCGCTTTCGGGAACCAACGCTTGACCGCCGCGGCTTCACGGGGCGTACCGACGTGCGGCGCGATCTGCTCCATCACCTTCCAAAGTTTGGGTGCGTGTTTCTTGTAGGCATCGGCCAAGGTCTGTGCGCGGGCCACGACGAGCGTCGGATTCCAAAGGTATTCCCACGACGCCACGTAGCGTTTTGCCGTTTTCAGATCCGGCTTTTCCTTGAAGGCTTCGACGGCGAACACTTCGTCCTTGCCGAAGGTCACCTTCTGTCCGCCCATTTTGATGTAGCCGTAGCCGGTCTCCGGATACGCAGGACGGACGCCCAGGAGCACGAGGCGGTCCGGATATTTCCGGACGGCGTGTTCGGCGACGCCGAGCATCCGGTGGAACTCGCGCGTATCGCTGATGTGGTTGTCGACGTTGGCGTAGACCACGGTGGCGCGCGGGTCGTCCTTGAGCACTTTCAAGAGCGCGAGCGCCAACGCCGGCGCGGTTTCGCGGCGCACCGGCTCGACGGAGAGGTTGGAGGTCTTCAGGCGAGGCAGGACGCGGCGCACCTGCGCGGCCAGGTCCTTGGTGGTGGCCACGTAAACGTCTTTCGCGGCAATGCCGGAGAGCAGCCGATTCCAGGTGTGCTCGAGCATCGTCTTGTCGTCCAGAAACGGGCGCACCTGCTTGGGCGCGCTCTTGCGCGACAGCGGCCAGAGCCGCGTGCCGCTTCCGCCGGTCATCAAAATCGCTTTCATAACGAAGGGTATTATCTCCGAGACAGCACCAGGAGCACAACCGTCACGGCCAGCGCCAGGCGGTACACGATGAACGGGGCGAAGTTGTGCCGCTTCAGGAACCGCAGCAGGAAACGGATCGCCCAGATGCCGGTCAGCGCCGAGACGATGACGCCGGCAATGAACGGCAGCGTGACGTCGGCGGGCGTGAGATGGCGCAAGGCGAAGACGGTGGCGCCCAAGGTGATCGGCACGGACAGCAGGAACGAGAACCGTGCCGCCTCGGCGCGCGACAGGCCGAGCGCGATGCCCGCGACCATGGTGGCGCCGGAACGCGACACGCCGGGCACGAGCGCCGCGGCCTGGGCGCAGCCCACGAGGAAGGACGTGCCCCAGCCGATGTCGGCCGCCGTCCCCTCCCCCGACTCACGATCGGCAACCGCCATGAGCACGGCCACGCCGGCAAGCGTTCCGGCGACGATGAGCGGCGCGCGGAACGCGCCCGAGGCCGCCTCTTCAAGGAACACGCCGGCAAGCGCGGCGGGGATGCTGGCGAGCGCGATTTTCCAAAACATGTCCGGCGCGAAGCCGCCGGCCGCGCGGCGCGTCGCCGCGGCGCGCAGGATGTCCGTCCACTCGCGCCAGAACACGAACAGCACCGCGGCAAGCGTCCCGGCGTGGAGCGCCACGTCGAAGGCCAGTCCCGGATCCGGAACGTCCAAAAGCCACGGCACGAGCACCAGGTGTCCGGAACTCGAGACCGGCAGGAACTCCGTGACGCCCTGGACGGCGCCAAGCAGCATGGCGAGAAGGAAGTCGCTCATATCAGAAAACGCCGAAGGCCCTGATCGCGGAAATGGTCAGCACCGTGCCGACGGTGCCAAGAACGGCGCCCGCGGCAACGTCGGACGGGTAATGCACGCCGCACACGACGCGCGCGACGCTGATGAGGACCGCAAGCGCCACGGCAATAAGTCCTGCGGTCGGCGGATACGGCACCAACAGCATCGCCGTCGCGACCGTGAAGGAGAGCACCGCATGGTCGGAGGGAAACGATTTCATTCCTGGCGCGATGCGTACCAAGGGCGTCAGGTGGTTCTCGACGAACGGTCGCGGGCGAAACCGCAGATAGCCGATCCCCCAGCTCACCGTTTCGTTGACCACGACGGCGGCGAGCAGCGTCAGCAGGTCGCGACCCATGGTGCCGGGATACTCGGACCAATCCACGTTCGTGACGAACAGATACCACGCACCCAGCCCGAGGATGAGGTACCGCGCGCAGAACACCCAAAAACGGTCGAGGGCCGGGTGGCGGCCGGCGAGTTTCATCAAGCGCGCGGAAATCTCGCCGTCCATATCACCTCTTCAAGAGGAACGACAGGCCGAAGATGCCGGTGGCCGTCACCACGATGGCGGGCCCGGCGGCGACGTCGAGCGCGTATGCGGCCAAAAGTCCCAGGACGCCGGACGAAACGCCGAACAGCACGGCGAAGCCGAACAGCGACCGGACGTTGGGTGCGACGTTCTTTGCCGCGGCCGCGGGAATGACGATGAGCGAGCCGATCAGCACCGTACCGACGAGCTTGATGCCGAGCGCCACCACGAGCGCCAGCGTGAGCAGGAACAGGTACTCCATGCGCTGCACGCGGACACCGGAGATTTTCGCCAGATCGCCGTCGAAGGCGATGCCGAGCCAGGCCCGGAACGACCAGCCGACGAGCAGGGCGCTGCCGACGGCGACGCCGCCGAGCACGATCAGGTCGTTCCGGCTGACGGCCAGAATGTCGCCGAAGAGATAGCCGAAGAGGTCGGCGCGGTAGCCGGGAAGGTACGACAACAACAGGACGCCCAGCGCGATCGCGGCGGAGGAAAACACGCCGATGACGGTGTCGATGGCGATGGTGCTGCGTTTCTGCAAAAAAACGATGCCGACCGCGACGAGCACCGAGAACGCCACGGCGCCGAGGATGGGGTGAATGCCGAACAGCAATCCGAGCGCGATGCCGGTCAGCGAGGCGTGGGCGATGGCGTCGGAGAAGAAGGCCATCTTGCGCAGCACCACGAACACGCCGAGGTTGGCGGTCACGAAACCGACCAGCACCGCCGCGAGCAATGCGCGGAGCAGGAAACCGGACGACAGGAAGATGCTGAGTTCAGTGGGCATGGGAGGAACGCGGACCGTGCTCGTGCTTATAGGTGGAGGCGCCGGAGTAAGCCCGCTGGATCATCTCCGGCGTGAGCACGCGGCTCGGCACGCCGGCGCACATCAGCTTGCGGTTGATGCAGATGACCTTGGTGGCGTACTTGAAGACGATGTCGAGGTCGTGCGAGACGAGCAGCACGGTCAGCTTGTCCTGCTCGGCCAGACGGTGGATGAGGTTGTAGATCGTCTCCTCCCCTTCCACGTCGATGCCCGACGACGGTTCGTCCAAACAGAGCACGTCCGGTCGGTCGACGAGCGCAAAGGCGATCAACACGCGCTGCAACTCGCCTCCCGAAAGCTCGGAGACGCGCTTCTCGATGAGCTTGTCCGCGCCGACGCGCGCCAGTTCCGCGGAGACGCGGCCGTGGGTGGCGCGGTCGTGGCGCCAAAACGGGCGGTCCGTGAGTTTCAACAGCAACAGTTCTTCCACGGTCATCGGAAAACCGCGTTCCAAGTCGACGCGCTGCGGCACGTACCCGATGCGCGGGCTGCCGTGCCAGTGCACCGCGCCCTCGGAGGGCGTGACGACGCCGAGGACGGCCTTGAGCAGCGTGGTCTTGCCGGAGCCGTTCGGGCCGATGATGGCCACGACATCCCCGCGGTCGACGGTGAAATCCACATGATCCACGACAGTGCGGTCGTGGTAGCGGACGCTGACGTTGTGGACGGCCAGCAGGTTCATGGACGGATGCCGAATGCGGCCTGAAGCGAAACGAGGTTGGTGCGCATGCCGTCGAAGTACCCGTCCGCGGTGAAGACGGCGGTTTCGAGCGGATCAAGCGGATGCGTGACGAGGCCGGTCTCGACGGCAATGGCTTCAACGAGCGCCGGGGAAAACTGCGGCTCGGTGAACAGCGCCTTCACGCCGGACCGGCGGATGAGGGAAACGATCTGCGCCACGTCGCGCGGCGACGGTTCCTTGCCGGGCGAGGCTTCGACGACCGCGACCGTCTCCAGATCGTAGCGCTCGGCAAAGTAGCCGAAAGCGTCGTGGAATGCGACCAGGCGGCGATCCGTGGCGCCGGAAAGGCCAGCGCGGATGTCGCGGTCGAGCGCACCCAGACGCGCGGAGAGAGTCGCGCCGCGCGCGCGGTAGGCGGCGGCGTGTGCCGGATCGGCCGTGGCGAGCGCGAGCGCGATGTTCGCAGCCATGGTCTGCGCGCGGATCGGATCCAGCCAGATGTGCGGGTCCGCCGGGCCTTCCTCTTCTTCCCCCACTTCGCCTACACGCAGCGCCTCGTCCGGCGCGCGCGTGGCGATGCCGGCGCTGGCTTCAACGAGCGTCACCTCAGGATTCGCGGTCCGGATGGCGTCGCTGAGCCACGCTTCGAGACCCAAACCGTTGGCGACGATAAGATCGGCGCGCGACAATCGCTCCACGTCCGACGGCGCGAAGGCGTAGTCATGCGGCCCCACGCCCGGCGGAAGGAGATTTTCCACCACGGCATCGCTGCCGGCGATGGCCGCAGTGAAGCTGTAGAGCGGAGCGAAGGTGGTGACCACGCGCAGCCGCCCCTCGTCCACGGGTGCGGCGCTCCGCAACCGGTTCCAAAACAGGACGCCGATGACGGCGACCGCAATGACGGCGATGAGCGCCACAATGGCTCCGCGCATGCGCATAACGCACTGGTTCAGTACCGGCTGATCGTATCAGTTTCCGGGCGAATCATCCACCCTGCCGCCCGCATCCTTGGCTTTGCGCAGCGGCAGGTCGTTGGCGATGACCGTGGGTTCGGCGGTGCCGCTCAGGTCGATCGGCTCGGTTTCGGTTTTGAGGTAGCCGTCCTTGGTCACGGTGAGGTAGACGGACGACGGACCGACCAGAAAATGATAGCGGCCGCGGGCGTCGGTGACCGCGCTGTCCACGAGCTTGTGGTACGGCAGCGCGTACATGCGGATGATGGCGGATCCCACGGCCCGGCGGCGCTCTCCTTCCTCGTAGACGATTCCCCAAGAACGCGCCCGGCGCGGCACGGCCAGCCGTCGGAAAAAGGCGTAGAGGAATCCATGCACGGCGACGAGCGCACCGAGCGCGATGGACGGCGTTGCCAGGAAGGCCGCGCCGGACAGCACGAGTCCGCTCACCGCGATGGCGTGCTTCACGCGCTTCAACGAGGCGGTGCGCCGGATCTGCCGGTCGGTCAGCGCCGCGGCCACCGGGTCGATCGGGATGTTCGGGGTCATCGCCGCCGCGTCCTCGTCCACGCGGATGGATTCCCCGTGGTACAGGTCGAGGTAGCCGACGTCCTCGCGCACCTCGCGCAGCACTTCCGTCGGGAAACGGTAACCGGGCTTCGTCACTTCGATGCGGTAGACGCCCTTCTGCGCCACGAATTGGAAACGTCCGTGCACGTCGGTCACCATGGAACGGACGATGGCCGCGCTGTTGGCCTTGCGCAGTCGGACGATGGCGAGGTCCACGGGCAGGCGGCTGTAGGCGTTGTAGACGACGCCGTAGCTGCGACGGCGCGGGCGGAAAATGTAGAGCACCGGCTGGGTGAAGAAGTACAGCAGGTACTGCGGCAGGTTGGCGAGCGGAACGGAACTGACCACGTTCAACAGCGCCGCCCCCGTGGCGACCGGAGCAACGACCGAGACGGCCGTGCGTTCGACGACCGGATTCTCGGCGGCGCGCTCCACCGACTCGCGGAAGAAAAACGTGGCGCGACCCACCCCGCCGGCAGCCACCGCAGCGAGCGACGTGTCCACGGACGGCAGGCCGGCGGCGAGCGGCTGGCCGCGGGCGTCCACGTCGACGCCTTCCGAGCCGATCGAGTGCACGCCCTTGTCGAGCGTGTCCGTCTTCCCCTCGAGCGCGAAGGTGATGGTATAGCGGGCGCAGGGCGGCGCGTCGCAGTCCGAGCCGTCCGCATTGTATGTCCGGTAGACGTAGGCGACGCCGTACGGCCGCGGGTTCGGGGCGACGCTCAGCAGGTAACTTCTGCCGATCGGCGAGGAGGTGAAGCCGTTGTCGGCAAGCACCGACGTTTCCGGGAGTCCCAGCACGAGGCCGTCGGAGCCCGGCGCGGTGTCGGCCGGATACGTGTAGTGATTCTGGTAATAGAGTTCGAGCGCTCCCTGAAGTGTGCTCATGTCCCCCACCCGGCGCAGGTCGCGTGCGTACTCACGGACCGTGCCGTAGGAGACGGTCGCCGTGGAGGCCAGCACGGTGATGATCGAAATCACCGTCAGCAATTCCGGCAGGGTGATGCCCCGGCGGTCGTGGACGAGCAGTTGGGCGATCCTCCTGAGCATGGAGCCTGTGTAGTAACCGCCCGTCCCGCCAAGGCGGGACGGGCGAGCGGTTACTGCTGAACGGGCGGCGTCGGGGGCGGCGTCGGTCGCGTTGGGCTCGACTGCGGCGGACGAGGTGGCGCCACAGGCGGCGGCACGAGCCGCACCGGAGGAGGTGTCGCCGTCGGTGGCGCCACAGGCGGCGGTGCGGGCGGCGTCGGCGCGGCAGGCGGCGCACCCTCATCCGTCCCCTGCCGGAGGCTGATGTCCCGGGCCACGAGACCGCCCTTCGGCACGCTTGAGAAGTCGATCGGCGGGGTGGTCAGGCCGGCGTATCCG